>JBKTHK010000063.1:0-11081 GCA_047240885.1 Slackia sp.
CCCCGCATGCACATGCCCTGGCCAATGTGAAGAACCCCCACGAGCAGGGCGGTGTCGCAATCGTCGCCGTCTTCGTGGACACCTTCGTTGGCGTCACCATCACCGCCCTCGTCTCCATCATCACGCTTTATGTGGGCGACGGTGCTTTGGCCCAGGGCATGTATGAAGGAATCGACAAGACCAACATGGCTCAGATCGCCTTCGGAGAACTCTTCGGAGCAAGCGGCGGCGCAATGTTCGTGGCAATCTGCCTGCTATTCTTTGCCTTCTCCACCATCATCAGCTGGAACCTTTTGCTAAGCTCAACGTGGAGTTCCTGTTCTGCAAAATAGCAGTCCCCGTCTTCATGGTCATCTCGCTGTGCTTCATCTTCGCCGGATCGCTGCTTTCCAACGATTTGGTCTGGGAGCTTGCAGACATGTTCAACCAGCTCATGGTTCTGCCGAATGCCATCGCTTTAATCGCTCTCGGTGGCGCAGTAAGCATGTGCGCCAAGACCCGCGGCGAGAAATGCGAGATCGTCAAGAAAGAAGACGCTCAAGCAGAATAGCCCGAGAAAACCATAGGACCCTGTCAGACGCCCGCGCAATTCATTATGCGCGGGCGTTTTTCTCTGTCGGACACGCCCCTCTCCCGCACCTCGTGACCCGCACGACCCTCTATCCGTCAAGGCAGCTCGCTTGCCCCAATATCAGAAGCGCGGGTTTTCACACAGTCTTCGAAGCCTTCGTCTGCATCGACCTTCATCATGCGATATCCAATGCCGACATGGGTCTGAACATAGCGAGGATGAGACGGATCGAACTCTATCTTTTTACGCAATGTCGCCATGAACACGCGCAGGCTCGCCATATCGGACGCAAGGGCCGAGCCCCAGACTTCTTTTAAGATGTAATTATGCGTAAGCACCTTGCCCGTATTGCGCGCAAGGACACACAGCAGCTTGTATTCCATCGGCGTCAGATGGACTTCTTCGCCGTCAAGCGTCACGCATGCCGCAGCGAAATCGATGTGCAGCCCACCGTTGTCGTACACGCATGACTCCTCGGATGCCGAATAACCCGTACGCTCAACGCGACGAAGCGCCACGCGAATGCGCGCAAGCAGTTCGTCGACCGAAAAAGGCTTGACGATATAATCATCCGCGCCGGCATCAAGTGCGGCAACCTTGTCGGCATCCTCAAGGCGGGCAGATACCACCAGGATAGGAGCATCCGACCAGGACCGAATCTTTCCAATGACTTCGGAACCGTCCATATCCGGTAAGCCGAGGTCTAAAATGAGCAGATCGGGATTGAGCGACGCCGCCGCCATCAGTCCCGCCGAGCCGCGATCGGCATATTCCACGCGATAACCCTGCAGGTCAAGAGTCATCGTAAGCAAGTTGCGTACGGCGGCGTCGTCTTCGACCACCAAGATGACAAAGCGCCCATTGTCTGTTCCCTCAGCCATATCGCATTCCCTCCTTCGAATGGCAGGCCCTGCGCCGCCGGCAAGCTCTGCATGACTAGCGTTTCAAACCGAGCGTAGATGCCATGTCAAGCGCCGGCAGCGTGAACCAGAATATGCAGCCATGTGGGCACGCGTCTCTCACGCCAATGCGGCCGCCGTGCGCCTCGACGATAGACTTGCACAACGCAAGGCCTAACCCCATGCCACGACGATGGTCGCCGCGTTCGTGCGAACCATTGTAGAACATGTCGAAAACGTACGGTTTCTCCTCGTCTACGATGCCGAGACCGTTGTCCGCCACATCTATGCGAATCCACGAACCATGCTTGTGCGCGGAAAGAACAACCGCGCTTTCCGCAGGCGTGTAATTCACCGCATTGCCTATCAAATTGACCAGAACCTGCACGATTAAGCGAGCATCCATGCTCGCAAGCAGCAGTTCTCCTTCGGAGTCGATACGAATCGCATGAGCGTCGGCATGTCGCTCGCAATGGCGCACCGCCTCCTCCATCACGTCGGAGACAACCTCGGCTTGAATGTTTAAATCGAGCCTGCCCTCCTCCGCCCTCGTGACCGCGAGCAGATTCTCCACCAAATCGACCAGCCACAACGAATCCTCGCGAATATCGCGGTACAGCGCAAGGCGCCGAGAGAAATCGATGCGGTCGCCGCCCTCCATCAAGACCTCGGCATTTCCGAAATGCTAGTCAAAGGCGTACGCAGGTCGTGGCTCACCGAACGTAGCAGTTTCGACCGCAACGATTCCGTTTCCGCTTTCACCTTCATCTCCTGGGCCTCTTGGAAAAGTCTGATGCGCTCCATGGTCTGCCCGACCTCTTCCAAAATGGCCACGAGCAGGTTTTTTTCGAACGACCCAATTTCCCCCTCGTCCGCGATCAAGATGCCCGCAACCCCATGCACACGGTCTTTGCCGTGAATCGGCAGGTACAGGCATTTCGAATCCATCAGCGTGCTCGTCGTCGCACCCGCCCGCTCGTCATTGGCGGCCACCCATGCGGCCACTGCACGCTCGCGTTCGTCGACCATACCGGACGACTCTCCCTCCGTTCCCGGCAGGTCGAAAACGGCCAGTTCGCCCAAACGCGCCTGACCGTCCGCATCGTACATAGCAACAGGCCTGTTCAAAAGCCTGATAACCTGATTTGCCGCAATGGCAAGACATTCGTCGACCGTCGTTGCACGGCGAAGACGGCGACTCGTGTCAATCAAGACCTCGGTGCGGTATGCCCTACGCACCGCCTGCACGGATTGCGTCTTCATCCGCACAGTCAAAAGAGAAATGGCGAAACCCCCTATAGCCAGACAAGCGAAGACGAGCGGATAACTTAAGCCGTTCGCCATCAACGTGAAGCGCGGATACGTGAAGAAGAAGTTATACGCGACCATGCCGACAAGAGCCGCCGCCAAGCTATACGTCACCGTGTCGGCGAAGCGCGCGAAAATCACAATGGAGAGCAAAAAGAGCATCGGCACCACCGACGATCCGAACCCCGTCTGAAACGCGCCGAAGCCTACCAAGCACGAGACGACAGTTGCAGCCAAAGCAATCCAGACATCGCGTAATGAAAAACGCAAAATGGGCGATTGCACCGCCGTAACGCGATGCGCCGCGCTGGCATCGGGGACGACGGAAACGCAAAGACCCGAGGCTAAACGCATCAAGCGCTTCGCCATCGTCTCGCCGAAGCCGAAATAGCGTCCTTCGTTTCCCGAAGACCCCAACACCACGCGGCCGATTCCCGCCGCAGGGGCATATTGCGCGATCTGGACGGCGGGATCGTCACCCTGAACGGTGACGACATGCGCGCCAAGCTCCTCGGCTAGCGCCACGTTCGAACGCAGCGCCCTTTCCTCCTCCGCACCCAACGCACGTCCTCCTGCGGAAGATTCGACCACCAGCGCGACCAGGTTTCCATGATACGTCTGGGCCATATTCGCAGCAGCACGGATGGCGCGCACGTCACCGGGGCGCTCGCTCACGTACAGCAAGACATCCTCACCCGCGCCAAGACCGGAGGCGTAGGAGTTGCGATTCAGACGGTCGGCCGTGCGACGCAGGGCTATCTCTCGCAACGCCGCCAGATTCTTCTTGGTGAAAAAATGCGACAACGCCCGCCTTGCTTGGTCGGTCTTGTAAATCTTGCCAGCATTCAGACGCTCTATCAGCTCCTCAGGCTCGATGTCTATCAGCTCGACCGAAGCGGCCCGATCAAAGACACGGTCGGGAACGCGCTCGTGAACGGGAACCTGGGTAATAGCCGCCACCTTGTCGTTCAAGCTCTCCAAATGCTGAACGTTCATGGTGGTGTACACGTTAATGCCCGCACGCAACAGTTCTTCGACATCCTGATAGCGCTTTTTATGGCGGCATCCGTCGGCATTGGTATGGGCAAGCTCGTCGACCAGAACGATTTGGGGGCGGCGCTCCAACGCGGCATCAAGGTCGAATTCGCGCAACACTATCCCTTTATGCTGCACCATGGCAGAAGGAATGCTTTCCAATCCTTCAAGCAATGCAGACGTCGCCGGGCGCTGGTGAGGCTCGACATAGCCCACCACCACGTCAAACCCCTGTGCAAGGGCGTCATGTGCAGCATCCAGCATCGCGTACGTTTTGCCAACGCCTGCGGCATACCCGAAAAATATTTTCAGGCGACCCTGCGTCTCGTCCGCGCTTGCCTCGTCCATCTTGATGCGACGAAGCAAGTCGTCGGGGTTTTGCCTCATCTTTTCGAACTCCACGACCACTCGCTTTCTCCGTCGAAACGCCGAGGGGGCGAGGCTTCCGCCCGCCCTCTTCGACGCTCACTTATCGCAAGCCGTTACAACCTACGGTACGCAACCGCAAACCGACCGCTACAAGATTCCGTCAAGCATCAGATTGACCTTCAGCACATTCACGGTCGCATCTCCCAAGATGCCGAACTGCGGCCCATCTGTACATTCGCGAATAATAGTACGGATTTCCTCCTCGGATTTACCGGTATTCTTCGCCAAACGCTCCACCTGATACTCTGCGGCCGCGGGAGAGATATGCGGATCGAAACCGGAACCCGAGCATGTTACTAAATCGCTCGGCACGGGTTCACCAGCGTGCTCGGGGGGGGCGGCGCGGATTTCAGCTACGCGCTCGGCAACGGACGACTCGAAGTCCTCGCTTGCAGGACTGATGTTGGATGGACCGGCCCACAGTCGGATGGACCCATCTTCTCCCACAAATGTCTCGGCGTTGTAGTTCTGAACACGGCCCCACATATGTCCTTCGTCGGAATAGCTCTGGCCAACAAGCATAGAGTAGCGATTGCCATCGGAACCCTCAACGAAACTACCGTTTGCCTGATAGGGAAATGCCACCTGAGCAACCAGCGTAACGACCGCCGTGTACAAAGCGCCGCAGACAAGCGTCGCGCCGGCGAACAGCGCAAGACCCTTCACCCAATTCTCGATGCATTTCATAATGCGTTTCGTCCTTTCGCCTATGCCAACCCGCATGCAACCAATATCACGTCGATAGCTTTGATTGCGATGAACGGAAGAATGATGCCGCCCAGACCATATACCAGCAGATTATGAGCAAGCAGCTTGCTCGAAGAGACCTCGCGATATTTCACGCCTTTAAGCGCCAAGGGAATAAGAACCACGATGATCAATGCGTTGTAGACAATCGCCGAAAGAATTGCCGATTCGGGACTCGCAAGATGCATGATGTTGAGCACCTCAAGCTGCGGATACAGCCCCACGAACAACGCCGGAATGATGGCAAAATACTTCGCCAGGTCGTTCGCGATGGAAAACGTGGTCAGGCTTCCTCGGGTCATAAGAAGCTGCTTGCCAATGCGCACGACGTCGATCAGCTTGGTAGGATTCGAATCCAAGTCGACCATATTGCCCGCTTCTTTAGCGGCCTGCGTGCCGGAATTCATATCCACGGCGACATCGGCCTGGGCAAGCGCAGGAGCGTCATTGGTGCCGTCGCCGGTCATGGCCACCATATGACCTTCGGCCTGATACTGGCGAATGGCGTCAAGCTTGCTTTCCGGCGTCGCCTCGGCCAGGAAGTCGTCCACGCCGGCCTCGGCGGCAATAGCGGCGGCGGTCATGGGATTGTCGCCCGTAATCATGATGGTCTTGATGCCCATCTTGCGCAGCGAAGCAAAATTCTCCTTGATACCCTGCTTGACGACGTCTTTCAGGTACACCACGCCAAGAATCGCATGGTCGCGGGCGACGAGCAGCGGAGTGCCGCCGGCACGCGAGATTTCCTCCACGACGCAACGACATTCGTCGCTGTACGTTCCGCCATAGGACTCCACGTAGGAACGCACGGCATCGGCGGCACCTTTGCGAATCTCATGGCCGTCAAAGTTGACGCCGCTCATGCGCGTCTGCGCGGTAAACGGAATGCTTTCCATGCCCGCACCTTCTAAATCGCGGCCGCGGATCCCGAAGCGCTCCTTGGCGAGCACCACGATAGAACGACCCTCGGGGGTTTCGTCGGTCAGACTCGCCAACTGGGCCGCATCGGCAAGCTCCTCTTCGGCGACGCCGTCCACCGGCACGAATTCGCATGCCTGACGGTTGCCGAGCGTGATGGTGCCCGTCTTGTCCAACATCAGGATATCGACGTCGCCGGCGGCTTCAACCGCACGGCCGCTCATGGCAAGCACGTTGGCGCGATTGAGACGGCTCATGCCCGCGATGCCGATTGCAGAAAGCAAAGCGCCGATCGTCGTGGGGGCAAGGCATACGAACAGAGCGACCAAGCTGGTAATCGTGGTGGGATTACCCATGTCCGCAAGCTGCGCGCCAAAATCGCTGAACGTAAACAAAGACATGGTTACCAGCAAGAACACGATGGTCAAAGCCACGAGGAGAATCTGTAGAGCGATCTCGTTGGGGGTGCGCTTGCGCGAAGCGGCCTCGACCATTGAGATCATCTGGTCCAAAAAGCTCTTGCCGCGCTCTTGGGTAACGCGAAGCACTAACCAGTCGGAAAGAACCGTCGTGCCACCGGTAACGCTGGAGCGATCACCGCCCGATTCGCGAATAACCGGGGCGGATTCGCCCGTGATGGCGGATTCATCGACCGATGCCGCACCCACGATGACTTCGCCGTCAGCCGGAATCTGATCGCCTGCCCGCACGAACACTACATCTTCGCAACCCAACTCGCTCGAGGATACTTCGACGGCCTCACGCTCGTAGAATGCCGCAGGATCGGTCTCATGGCTACCACGGGCGGCTAGACAATCGTTAAGCTTAAGAGCAACGACGTCTTTTTTCGCCGCACGAAGACTGTCCGCCTGGGCCTTGCCGCGACCCTCTGCCAAAGACTCGGCGAAATTGGCAAACAGCACCGTCAACCACAGCACCACCGCAATCGCGCAAATATAGCCGGGCTTCGAATCCGCCACGCCAAACAAGCTCAATACGAACAAAGCCGTCGTCAATATGGCCGAAACGTAAACCATGAGCATAACGGGGTTTTTCGCCTGCTCGCGAAACGCGAGCTTCGCGAAGGCTCCGATACGGCGCTCATCGCCTGAGCGCGAGAATCGCTCGCCATCTTGGAAACGGATTTCACCTTAGCTCACACCCTTTCCTAATGCATCATCTGAAGCTGCTCTGCCACGGGACCCAACGCCAAGGCGGGCAACATGGAAAGCGCTGCGACGAGCAAAACGATTAGAATCAAGAGGAATACGAACATGCCGTTGGCCGTGGACAGCGTTCCCGCCGAAACAGCTACCTTTTGGCGATTCGCCAAGCTTCCTGCCAGGCACAACGCAGCGGCAATGGGAATGAAGCGGTTAGCCAGCATCTCGAAGCCGAGCACCATGTTGAGAAACGGCGTGTTGCAATTCATGCCCGCGAAGGCCGAGCCATTGTTGGCGCCCGCCGACGTGGCCGCATAGAGCACTTCGGAAAAGCCGTGCGGACCCGCGTTGGAAAGACTGGCAAACGTAGCCGGGTCCAGGCACATTGCCGCCGCGCCGATCAAGATGACCACAGGCGTGCAGATGGCGAGCACCACCGCCATGCGCATCTCTTTGGGACCGATCTTCTTGCCAAGGTATTCAGGCGTGCGCCCCACCATCAAACCGGCGATGAACACAGTCAAGATCACAAAACCAATCATGGAATACAGGCCGCATCCTATACCGCCGAAGATGATTTCGCCCAACTGCATGAGCAGCATCGGCACCATACCCCCCATCGGGGTAAACGAATCGTGCATAGAGTTCACCGAGCCATTGGAAGCCGCCGTAGTAAACGTCGCCCACAGCGCAGAATCGGTCACGCCGAAACGAGTCTCCTTACCTTCCATATTGCCCCCGGACTGGCCCGCCTGCCCCATGTAGACCGCACCGTCTTGGGCAAGCTGGGGCGTGCCCGCCATCTCGAAATACCCGACAGCAAGCAGGGCGACCATAAGGATGGCAAACATCGAGAAAAATATCGCACGGCCCTGACGGCGATCGTTCACGAAGCGGCCGAAAGAAAACACCAAGGCAACGGGAATAAGCAGCAGACTGACGCATTGAAGCAGATTGCTTAGCGGCGTGGGATTCTCCAGCACACTCGCGGAATTCACTCCGTTATAGCCGCCTCCGTTGGTGCCGAGCTGCTTAATGGCAACCTGGCTCGCCTGAGGTCCCATGGGAACAACCATCTCGTCCACCACTTCGACAGCGGATGGGTCGTCGGCCGAAACAACCTCGCCGTTCTCGGCGATACCGACCGGCTCGACAAGCTGAGTCGTCTGGTAATCAGACATGTTCTGAGGAGATCCCTGCCAAACGTCTGCAACCGCCAATACCAAAGAAAGAGGAATCAACACGCCGAGCAACGCGCGCACGACATCCGTCCAAAACGAACCGAGGCCCTCGCTATTCTGCGCAACAAGTCCGCGAAACAGCGCGAACAGCACCGCCATGCCCACGGCGGGAGTGACAAAGTACAGCACGGTCAAGCCTATAGCCTGCGAGAAATAGCTCAAGGTGGACTCGCCCGAATACGACTGCCAATTCGTATTGCTCACGAAGCTCGCCGCGGTATTGAAGGCAAGATCGCCCGAAAGGCCCGAAAGGCCCTCGGGATTGAGGGGAAGAAAACCCTGCAGCATAAGAACGGCCATAAGCACAACGAAAGACACGATGGAGAAGATCAAAGCGCTCGCAAGATACTTCCGCCATCCCATCTGCTCGCACGAATCGATGTCCATGATACGGCACGCGCACCGCTCGACAGGGGCAGTGACGCGGCTCAAGAAATGCCTCTCTCCCGCCATAACCTTGTTGATGTAGGCGGAAAGAGGCAGTGCGCACGCAATAAGAAAAGCCACGTACACGGCGTATTCGAAAATCTCGTCGATCACCTTTCATCATCTCCCCTGAGCAGCACGTAAAACAGGTAAAGAGCCGCAAGCGCACCTGCCGCGCCAACGCATCCTGTCACGATTTCCATAAGACCGCACATTCCTTTCCATGGACGGCACGTCGCCATCGTCGAAACCCGCCCGCCCAACCCGCGCAAATACCCCACGTGGTCGGCAAAGACGAAGCCGAAAGCAACCCTCGGCTCGATGCCTACGATATGAAAGTTCCCGTTAATACGGCGTTAGGAAGAAAAGCATGCGTATTAAGATCGCATTAAGATTGACCGCGATGCCAAAGAGTAAGCATGGCCCATAGCCCGCCTTGTGCTCGTCGCGCGCAAAAAAGAAAAGGCATGTCGTTTCATCGAAAACGGACTCTCGACGAAACGACATGCCTTTCGAAACAGAAAACGCACCGCGGCAAAACGCAGGCCGCGAAAACAGCAAGGCGCGCTTCGACAAACGTCGTCGAAGCGCGCCTTGTCTTGTAAAGCTTAGAGACGCTGGCGTCGCCAGGATGAAATCGCGCGTGGAAAGCGTCGTGGGGTTCTCCAACGTGGTGATGCGAGCCAAGTCGCCCGTCATCTCGCCCGCCTCGACGTGTCGAGCGTCGCCTTTCAAGCGGTCGGCGAAATTGACCAGGTCGTCCAAGCCGTCAAGCTCGCCGCGCTTGCGCAGGGCGCCGGTCAGGCAGATGGTTGCCACAGAGTTCGTGGACGTGGTCTCGCCCTTGAGGTGCTTGTAATAATGGCGCTGCACCGTACCGTGCGCCGCCTCGTATTCAAACGCCCTGCGGAGACACGAGCACCGAAGTCATCATGGCAAGAGAGCCGAAGGCCGAAGAGACCATGTCGCTCATCACGTCGCCGTCATAGTTCTTGCAAGCCCAGATGAAACCGCCGTCAGCCTTCATCACGCGGGCGACCGCATCGTCGATCGCGTGTAGAAGTACTCGATGCCCGCAGCCTCGAAGCGCTCGGCGTATCAGCATCGTAGATTTCCTGGAAGATGTCCTTAAAGCGATGGTCGTACTTCTTGGAAATGGTGTCTTTGGTGGCAAACCACAAATCCTGCTTCACATCGAGCGCATAGTTGAAGCAGCTGCGAGCAAAGCTTTCGATAGAGCCGTCCAGATTATGCATGCCTTGCACAACGCCGGGGCCTGCGAAGGTGTGAATCAGCTCACGCTGCTCGCTGCCGTCTTCGGCGGTATAGACCAGCTCGACCTTGCCTGCAGCGGGAACGCGCATCTCGGTATTCTTATACACGTCGCCGTACTCATGGCGCGCGATGGTAATTGGCTTCACCCAATTGCGCACGCACGGCTCGATGCCCTTGACCACAATGGGGGTGCGAAACACCGTGCCGTCGAGCATGGCGCGAATGGTGCCGTTGGGGCTTTTCCACATCTGCTTGAGATCGTATTCCTCGACGCGAGCGGCGTTCGGCGTGATGGTGGCGCACTTCACCGCAACGCCCAGACGCTTGGTAGCCTCCGCCGAATCAACCGTGACCTGGTCGTCAGTGGCATTGCGATGCTCGAGGCCCAAGTCGTAGTACTCGGTCTTCAGATCGACGAATGGACAGATCAGCTCGTCTTTTATCATCTGCCAGATGATACGGGTCATCTCGTCGCCGTCCATCTCAACCAGCGGCGTGGTCATCTGAATCTTCGCCATGGTCCACCTTTCATTTCATATCGGCCTGCCACCTCGACGAATCGCACGAACGCGCCGTCGCATCCCGCCATACGCGGACAAGGCAGTGTGCTGCTACTATTGCATGCTAAAGCATAATAACGCCGATACGAAGACGAACGGCGTAAAACCGATGCGTTTTCGCAAACGGTAAACTTCGGCAGGATAAGCAAAAGATCTTCTAACGCCGGCGTGCCTCATAAGACACGCCGTGCGCCGATTCGCCCAGAGCTTCGGCACGTTCGCGACAGCCCGCATGGCTTCAACGAAGGCGCTCCGCGCCGATAAGAGACGAAAGATCTGCTAGAATTTCTATTCGGTCATCAATTTGCACAACACCGTTCGGACGCAAGCGCGAAAGATAGCAGGAGCCGCAAGCACCGAGAATGTAAGCGCTCAGGAAAACCGACGCACCGAACGACACGCATACGAAGGGCGGTCTTATGAGCTGCGAACTGAATCATTACACGGCACCCGAGTTCAAACTCCCCCTTTTCGAGGAAGCGCCCAATGCTACCCTTGTCCCCGCGCCG
>JBKTHK010000064.1:0-10881 GCA_047240885.1 Slackia sp.
TCTTTATTTCCGCAAGAGCGTCCTGCACGAACGATTTTGGGATGACTTGGCCAAAAGAAAAGCACTGAATCCCCCCGTTTGAGTTCTTGTCTACCACGCTTGCAAAAATATATCGATCTAGGAGAATTGAGGAATCCGACCTCTCAAGAAGCGCCTCAAAAGCAATAAGACTTTGCGTGAAACGGACATCAGCAATTTGATTAAGCACGTCTTCACCAAGAAAGCCGGGGTCAAGAGGAGCGTTCTCTACCTGATGAACCATATTGTTGATTCCCGAATAGGTGAAATTAATGCTTTTAGCATGCCTGTACTCTGGCACGTCATCTTCGGATGAATATCCGACGAGTTCGTTCTCGGCCCATTTCTCCAGCTCTTTATTCCTTAGGTCATGAGCTAAAACCTGAAGCCTCGTAAGCGATCGGACAAGGTCGACATCGTCATCAACGATAGCTTGTATGATTTTGCTTTTTGGCATAAGACCCCCATATATAGCTAAACTTATCAATCTGCCACTTCTAAATCCAGAACCGCAAGTACGCAAGCCAACATCTTACGCTGCCTAGGATGTGTCATGCCTTTCGGCCCTTCAAACCCCCGACGCCTCCGAAGTGCGCAAATCCTGATTGTTGCAGAAAATAGAACGCTCAAGACAAATGAATGAAATAGCAGCCATCAAAATGGAAAGGACTGCCATCAGCGCTGCTCGATAATTGTCTTCATTCTATCTTCTAGTTTTTCTCGTAGCAGCATCCTACCCTGCTCGTTGTTTTCGTAAATCAGAGTTCGATGATGTTTAAGATCGAAAGGAACATCATCAAGTGATTGCGCTATTGGAATCACTTCTTTTTTAGAGCATGAGCAACACCCGTTTCGTACATGACGTCGGGATTCTTGCCAGTAAAATCGTCAATTATAATGCAGGATTTAGCAATCAAATCAAATATATCCTGAATCAGAATTGAATTCCTCCAGATATCATCGGCGGTCTTGAGCTCCAGCTCTACTGCGCTGCAAGCTTCTTTAAGTGTTGTACGCACATCAGAGAAAACTGGAACAAAGAGCATCATCGCTGTTGCTGTTGACGTATTGACAGCAACAGTCGGCAAGCTTTACGATATCGCCGACAAGGGCATGTCCGACATCGAGTCCGGACGCTCCAGGGATGCCAAGACGCTCACCGCTGATGCAAGAGGCTAATCACGGGAAAAGCCGCCACTATCGATATGCGTGTTAACCCTAGGGTTAAATCTGATACCGAACGCATCTTTTCATGCCTGGGCATGACGCTCACCGAGGCAATCAATAATAAGTCCGTCATGGAGAGCGGCTCCCTTCGATGTGTGCCAGCCTCACTACGATAAAGAAACCGAAACGGCAATGCGCGAAGCACGCGACATCATAAGTGGTAAAAAAACAAGCAGACATCTACGAATCCGCAGAGGCCCTCTTCTCCGCTCTCGATAACTAGGCGCGACCAATAACGTTAAATCTCGTTGCCGCATCTCAATTCAGGAAGGTGCCGAGCAATCGTTTTAGAATTTCGCCATTGAATTAGCTGGATTTCAACCATCAAGTACTCAATCGTTGAGAGCGCATCTCGAATACGCTTTCCATTCGACTGCTCTCCCAGAATAGTTTCAATCCTACCGGCATTGATTCCTTTGCAACGTCGTAAAACGCATTCTCGATAAGCGATGGGCCTTCAAAATCCAAAGAGGGATCGACAAGAATGCGCTCAGGACGCGTAATGGGTGGCCCTTCCGCGACAATGACGTTGCACGGGTCAATCGACCTCGTTGCAAAGCTCGCCTCTTTGATGCGAGAACTAATGCACTTTGGGGAATAGGTCCGATAGGGAGAAAGACGAAAGTCGCCAATCCCCAAAAGACTTGCTGCGTCAATCTTTCAATAACGACGCCGTGCATTTCTCGACCGATGCTATCGACACCATGCGTCGCCCGTCGAACATCTTGGATTCAAGCCGCGCCGATTCGATGAGGGCGGAAATGTGCGAAAGCGTCACCCCGAGGTCTCTTTTTTTCTCGCGCATATCCCCCGGCCAATATTGACGTAATCCCATAATTATGGGATATTCTGAAACAGTCGGACATCGCGAAAGAAGGAAAGCCATGCCTATTTGCGTTCCCATCAGGGACATGAAAGACACTGCCGCGTTCGCCGAAACGGTGCATGCCGCGCAAGCTCCCGTAATCGTAACGAAGAACGGAAAGGAGACCCTTGTTTCCATGTCTCCCGAGGTCTACGAAGGCCTGCGCCTCGAAGCCGCAAGGGCACAGCTTTACGACATCGTCGACAAAGGCATATCCGATATCGAATCCGGACGCTCAAAGGACGCTAAGACGCTGACCGCTGATCTAAGGAAACAATATGGCCTGTAACGTTCGCATCGCCGAAGAGGCCGCCGATGCGGTTGCCCGATCGGTCGAGTATGTAGCCTTTGTGCTCAAAGAGCCATCCGCCGCGAACGAAATGATGCTCGCTTTCGATGACTTCATTGCACGCGTTTCCCAGGTTCCAGAATCGTACCCCCTATGCCAAGAACGTAGGCTCGCTAATTTACATGTTCATAAGGCTCATATTAAAAAATATGTTGCTCTTTACCAAATAGAGGATAAAGGTGTAAACGTCATTGCGTTTTTTCACCAAACCCAAAACTACGCCAAGTTGATTTAGCTTTATAGCACGCAAAATGACATACGACCTCGGGGACGCAATATCCAAAGGAGCCCACATTCGAGCGCACCGACGCCATTCGATTCAATGATAGCCAATCGTGCAAGATGGCCAATATATTGTCCTTTCTTGATTTGGGATAGATTTGGATAATATATTAGCTCTTAGATGCTTTCCATTGAAATGAAAGCCGGGAAGCTCCGGCTTTACTTGGTTTTCGCCGGCATTCCGGCGCATCTGAAAGAAATGCAGCGTATTTCTCGACCGAGGCTATCGATTATCACGGTCTACCCTTCGAAGAAGAGACTGACCCGGACGGAGACATCGCCCTTTCGCACGAATCGAACTATTATGTCGAAGGCATGAGCTACACCGATTCCGAAGACCGCGAAACCCGCATTCAGTGCTTCCAAGCTGCCGAGATACTCTGCCTGCACGCAGCGGCCAAAGGCAACGTAATCGCCCTGAATCCAACGAGATCGACTCGGATGCAATGTGAAGCCACCTCGGACTCGATGCGAGGTCATCCCACCCGCAATCCGGGTCGCCCCAAACGCAATCGGGGGGGGCGCCGTCCATACTATGTCGTCGGTATTTGACACGGGAAATGTCAGTCTTTCCGAAATAGTATGGATTTCGTCCTGAGACGAAGGCGAGCAAAAGTCAGGAGTTTAAGAAACACCTGGTCAGGGTAGTATTCGCATAAGGAGCCCCTGGAGCTATCGCGGCGCACCCATACTATATCGGCGCTCCGTGCATTTCCCTTGCACAAACGAACGAAATAGTACAGATTGCGGTCCGCGATGCCAAGCAGCTCGGCAACGCATTAGGTCATCAAGCGCAAACGTCCTTTTGCAGCACCACATACCTGTTCATCGCGCCCGTACGACCGTCGGCTTCGAAAGCGTCAATCACGTGGACGCGATTTGAAACTGCAGCGACCAGGCGATCGACCTCTTCGTCAGAGAAATGATGGCAATAGCGCCAAGCGCCTTCTACGTTTTTCCAGCCCAAAAGATAGTCGCCTTCGTCAAGCTTGCCCGACGCAAGCCCAAGGGCCTTAATCGCTTGCGCATGCGTTACCTCGGCTTTCGCTGCAAGCGCAGGGTTGTTCATGAACTGCCACAAAGACACCGCCACACAGCCTTCCGGACGCACGGCATCGATCAGCCCTTCCAGCACGCGCACGCGTAACTCTTCGCCCGGCACATGGTGCAAAAACCCGAAGGATACGGCCATGTCGCTTTGCGGCGCATGGTGCAAACGGAAAAGGGGCGAGCCTCGATTGCCGCCACGATGTCCGAAGATTCGTATGTCACAGGTGTACTCAGACCGTCAGCAGACGCGACCAATTGTCGCGCTGTCCACTGCATCGTACGCAAGCTGGCATCGGGCGAACGCCCGATACCGCTCAAAAGCAAATGCCGCGTAAAGATCGGTGAAACACCGAGAATTCGCCGAAGAGATACCTTCGTCATAAGTACCCAATAGCGCCCTTAAGAAAGCCAGGGCTTTCGTGGCTGACATCTTCGTCTTTCAGCGAACGGGCACTGGAAAGCGCACCATGCCCCATCACGCCAGCGCCTTCGTCGCGTCCACGCAGCGCACCCAGCCGGCCACGGCGCCGTACGCGTGGCCGAAAACACGCGGCCTGCACGCGGTAAAATCGGCGTTGTCTTGCAGAGTATTTCAGCGGTCTTTGTATCCATAGTCATCCAGCCGTTCTACCGATAACTGAACCGTTATGGATACTATTTTGCTTGAAATCATCGAAGAGAGATATGCCGCGGCACCACTGGGGACCACAAGGTGTCCGCGTCCCAGCGAACTAACAAAGGTTAACCCGCGACCACTTTGCCAAAAACACCTGCCCCCCTACTACTTCAACGCGTAAACACCAAGGAAGAGCTGTGGCGTTCGTAAGTGACGAACAGACCGAGCGCGCCGATCGCCGCGCTACAGATGAAGCCGCGCCGCACGGCATCGGGCGTGGCAACCATCACCGTCATCGGCCCTGGTTTGCGGAAACGACTGCCTCTACTGTCCCAATGACGCGCATGCCCAAAAGCTACCGCACGGAACCTGCGCCAGCGCGCCGAACGCAACTGGACGACCCGTATCTGCGGTCGCACGCCTGCGCGCGCTTTCGCAGTGGGGCACCTACGGACAAGATTGAGCTCATCGTGCTCGGCGGCATGGGACGATTGCCTCGAATACCACGTGGTTCATGGCGGAGCTTCCGCTTCTTAACGACGGCGACGCTAGAAGCGCATGCCGCGCAGCGCCGCGCGCTCTATCGCGAAGTCGGCATCTTGAACGACGAACAAGGACTCACGTCGGCCGCGAAAGACCTGCAGGAAGCAGTCAACGACGGAAAGTCCTCCTTCACCGATGCACTGCGGGCCCTCTACGGGAACAACGCGGCCTGGGCGAAGGCCTCCGCGATGCAGCACGCCACCCTGGAAGAAATGGACCGCCTTCAGGAGGAAAACGAGCATGCCCAGCACCGCTGCGTAGGCCTGGTAGTGGAAACGCGTCCCGAAACCATCACGGCGCCCCAGCTTGCCTTGCTTCGTCGCCGCGGCTGCACGAAGGTACAGGTCGGCATCCAAAGCCTGAACGAAGACGTCCTTGCGCTCAACAACCGCCGCACCGATCCGCGCGCCATCCAAGAGGCATTCGCCCTGTTGCGTCTGTTCGGGTTCAAGATCCACGCGCACTTCATGGTGAACCTCTACGGAGCAACGCCGGAGGCTGACAAGCTCGATTACCGCACCTTCGTCACCGATTCGCATTATCTCCCTGACGAGGTGAAGCTCTACCCGTGCGCCCTCGTCGAAGGAACGGGGCTTGTTCCTCACTACGAAGACGGCGATTGGCGGCCCTATACCGAGGAAGAACTCGTAGACGTTCTTTCCTACGACACGCTAATCACGCCGCCTTACATGCGTATCTCGCGCATGATTCGCGACATTTCCGCGTGCGACATCCTGGTGGGCAACAAGAAAACCAACCTGCGCCAGATGGTGGAAGGGCATATAGAGAAAACGGGGCACGCTGTGGACGTGCGCGACATTCGCTACCGCGAGATAAATAACCGAACGGCGGAGGCAAGCGACCTTACGCTGCATGACGTCGAATACGAAACAGCGGTAAGCACGGAGCACTTCCTGCAATGGACCACCGAAGACGACCGCATTGCAGGGTTTTTGCGCCTATCGCTGCCCCGCCCCAACGCCGTGACGGCGCACGAAGGGCTGCCCGTCAAGACGGGCCAGGCCATGATTCGCGAGGTGCACGTATACGGAGCCGCCGCAAAACTGCATGCCACAAGCAAGGGCGCCCAGCACATCGGCCTGGGCCGCAAGCTGGTGGAGACGGCGTGCGAGATGGCGAAGGAAGCGGGATACGAATCCGTAAACGTCATCAGCGCCGTAGGCACGCGCGAATACTACCGCAACCTCGGCTTCGACGATGCCGGCCTCTACCAGAACCGGCCTTTGTAAGCATCGAACGAAAGGAATCCCATGAACATCTGCGTATTTTGTTCTTCTTCAAGCAATCTCGACCCCATGTACACCGAAGCCGCCGATGCGCTCGGTCGCGAAATCGCACGCCGCGGCCATACGCTCGTATTCGGCGGATACGACATGGGGCTCATGGGCGCCGTTGCTCGTGCAGCGGTCGAGGAAAGCGGCCGGGTTTTGGGCGTTACCACCGAAGGGCTTAGCGCTAAGGGCCGCGCCGCGGTGGAAGGAATCGAGGAAGAATGCGCGGTCGACCTGTCCGCGCGCAAGGAACGCATGGTGGAGCTTTCCGACGCCTTCGTCTCTTTGCCTGGCGGCCTTGGCACCTTCGACGAATTCTTCAGCGTCATCTCGCGCGTAAAAGCCGGCGAAATCGAGGCGAAGAGCGCGTTGTTTGACGTGGACGGCTTCTTCGCACCACTCGCTGAATTGCTCGATGACGCCACAACGCGCGGCCTGAACTCCACCGACTGGCGCGCCCATTGCGACATCTTCGACAATGCGCAGGAGTTGCTCGATTGGATCGAGGCCTAGATGAGCACGCCCACAATGCACGGTTTCACCCTGCGGGACTCGATTTTTGTACGAAACGTACCATCGACGAGGCTTCACGAACCAAATGAGGCAAAGATAATCTGCATAAATGCCTGCTCTGTTGATTAAGTCGGGGGTTTCGGGCCTATGTAGAACCTCGATGCGCGCTGCTTTGATACATATCGTACAAAACTTGAGTTGCCAGCCACGTTTTCGTGCATTTTGCCGCTGGGGATGCAGAATACCCAGATTCACGGCTACATGCGTTCGGCTATGCGGCCGCATGCGCTCATACAATATCAAGCACGCAAAAAAGACCCGGAATGAAAACTCATTCCGGGTCCAGCATTGGGAGTTCGAATCAATGGTGAGGAGTCTTTACTTACGCAAAGATGCCTTAATCCCTAATGGCGGCACGCGTGCTCTGCGCCCATGACGGGAAGCTCCCCCGCTGCGGCCTTGAGCGCCACATCTTTCACGCTCGGGGTCTCGGCGTCGAAAAGAACCGTAATACCCGCCTGCGCAAAGCCCTGCATCGGACGCATGCCCATGCCGCCAGCGACGATGGCATCAGCTCCGGCATCGGAGAGAATGCCCACCGGGCGCAGGCATCCGCCGCTTTCGTGAGGAGGATTGTCGACAATAGAGACGTTCTTGATTTCGCCATCCTCGATCTCCACCATGGTAAAGCAATCGCTGTGGCCGAAATGCGCCGAGCGCATCGCGTCAAGCCCGCCTTCGCCCATAGAAGGAATTGCAAGTTTCATCTCTCCACCAGCTTTCTTCTTCATTGGATGATGCACCTCCCATTGTAACTCTTCTGCTACCTTCCCGGCATCATTTTTCCGAAGGGCTCGGCGAAACACCGTACACGCCCGTCATGAAGTCGGCCGTCATGCATGCGGCCGACGAAAGCTTCTCCGCCAGAAGCATCTTGCACATCTCGCGAACATCGGCCTCGTCTTCGGGCAGAAGCTCCGCCTCATGCGAGTCGATCAGCTCGAGAGCGAACAGGCCGTTCGTCTCGAAGATGTCGAAATGCTCGGAATCGAAACGGCCTTCCGGCAAAAGGTCGTACCAATCTTGGGCCTCGGCATGCAGAGGATCGTCGGGATGCGCCATCGCATAGCAGAAATCCGTATAGCCTATCGCGCCGCCCACCCCTTCGGGCGGAGAGAACCGCGCGCCGTCAATCGCCACAGGCATGAACGGGTATGGAGCCTCCTGGTCGGGGATATGGCGCTCTACCTCCACTTTGATTTCCCAATAGTCTTCCATGTCGTAGAAAAACGACATGCTCTCGCCAGGCTTGAGAACCTCGCCGATACGCTTCTTGCGCGCGTCAACGTGGCGCTCCCCCTTCAAGCGCGGGATATGCGCATGTTTTCGTTCGAGATAGGGATCGTCGAGGAACAAGCTGCCTTTGCGGAAGTAAAAAACCAGTTCTCCGCTCCAATCGAAGGCCACTAGAAGCGCATCGGCAAGCTGAGCGCACGAATCGTCGACGGGAATGAGAAAACGACGCCAGATGGCAGGCTCGCAATAACAAAGCGTCGCCTTCACCTGATACACGCCGGGCGTGGCAAAACGCGCATCGCCCGACGCTTGCGCGCTTGACACGGAGGAACGAAAATCGGCGCCCGATGCAGAGGGGTTCTCGTCATTCAGCCCCAGGACCCGGCGTGAAAGGACGAACGCCGGCGCCCGACGCGGAAGAACGCGCACGGCCCGAGACACCGCCCGCTCCTGGAAATTGAATCACGTTATTCGCCATGGATATAACACCTTTCTCGGAAACCTAGACGCTTCGTAGCGCTATTGCTTAGCCATATTGCGAGCACGCTCGCGCAATGCGGCACCACGCTCCTCGAGCATGAGGTCTTCGCTGTGTTCGAAGTAGCTTTGGCATCCATAGCGGTTGATAAACGAAACCGCGGCCGGATCGGCCGAGATATCGGTAGTGAAGAGCAGCGTCTCCTTGCCCGCCCCGAATGCCTCATCGAGGAAAGCATAGGCGAATTCGACCATGGATGCGCAAGACTCTACCGAATTGTCAAGTTGGGAAAGACTGGCGAAGCGAGCTTGTGCTTCAGAAAGCGAGGCAGTTCGTCGGCCGCATCGCGCAGGAAGCGGGCGGCGAACGCACAGTCATCCGAGGATACAAGGCGGCTTTCTTTCCCCTGCACCCGCTCGTCCAAATGCAAGGCGGCCGCCCCACACCGCAACTCAATCCGTCTGCGCCCTCTTCGCAACGCTTGGAAATGCCTTTCCCTCTTCGTACGCAACAGCGACTGACGAATCAAGCGCCATGGTCTGGTGCAACTGCGCGGAAAGCGCGTTCAGCCACCGCAAGACGCTCGTCGAAAGCGGCGGCCTTCGCCCTGTCGAACACGGCGTCGGGAGCTTTGCCCGCAAGAATGGCATCCACGTGATAATCGGCCCGATATTTTTTGAACAGGTCGTAATACATCGCAAAGCGTTTGGAAGTCCTCGGGTCTTGCACGTACTGAGCAATAAGACGCTCCGTGACAGGAATGCCGCGGCGCTCATACACCTGCATAACGCGAGAAAGGTCGTCCCAGCCTCGAGCCGTGACGAACTGCTTGCCGTCGAGCGTCGTCTCTATGTGGTAGAAATCGTCCCTTTCGACATCTAGATACGCCGTAATGGCGGGGTGCACGCGCGTAGCCAGAGCGTACGCCTTCCACGCATCGTAATCGGGATCGACGTCTATCCGCTTCAAGCGGTCCCACGTCGCAACGTCGAAATCGTGCGTGCTGCGATTGAATTCGGAAGGGTTGCCGGCAGTGACGACCACCCAGCCTTCGGGAACCGCATGACGACCGAACACCTTGTACTGGAGAAACTGTAGAATCGCAGGAGTGAGCGTTTCAGAGACGCAGTTGATTTCGTCTAGGAATAAGATTCCTTCCTTTCGGCCCGTACGCCCCATGCTTTCGTATATCGAGGCGATGATCTCGCTCATGGTGTATTCGGAAACGCTGAAAGAACGGCCCTCGAACGTGCGCTCGGCGATATACGGAAGGCCCAGGGCGCTTTGGCGCGTATGGTGCGTCATGGAGTAGCTCACCAGGCCTATTCCCATTTCCTGGGCCACCTGCTCCATGATGGCCGTCTTCCCCAGCCCCGGCGCGCCCAGAAGAAACAACGGCCGTTGGCGCTCTATGGGAATGAGGTACGACCCGTTGTCATCTTTTGCCAGATACACCTCGACCGCATGGGCTACTTCCTCTTTCGCCTGACGAATATTCATCGCTTATCCCCCTTCGATGCATTGCGAAACTCCCCCGAATCAAGCTTGACGCGCATCGCCCACGGCGGCACGTCGGGCTCCTCGACATAGGCCTCATCCGTCAGCACGAAGGCGACGTCGTATTTCGGCTTGATGCGCGGATAGGCCCCTTGGCCGTCGGTAAAATACAGCAGCCCCTTCAAATGGGCGAGCTCGCCTGATTCCACCAGTTCGTCAACATAGGAGAACACAGGGCGAAAATCAGTGCCGCCAAGGCCTTTGAGCTCGAGGTTTTCCAAATACGCCTCGATGTCGGCCCGATTGCGAATGCGCGCTACGTCTTGAATCTGCGCATCGCATTGAATCAGGTAGATGTTCAGCTCGTCGGCAAACAGGCCCGATTCCTGCAAGATATCGTATGTGCGCTCCACGAACGAGAAGACCGTATCGCCCTTCGTAGACGCCGAAGTGTCGATGGCGATCGCGAAATCGCGTATACGGCCGTCGTCGGTGTACTCCAGAGGCTCTATGAGAGGCATGTTCCCGAACACGTCTAGCCCGTAGCAGTAATACACGTAATCGAACTCCTCGTCGTTAATGGAAAGCCGCTCGTCTCTGGAGACGAACCGACGGAGGAACTCCCCGTAATCCACACGGTCGACGTTCGAGCGCTTGAGCGCCATAGAGAATTCGCCACCGTGCGAACCCCACAGCTGCGAGAAATCATCGAGCGACACGTCGGCGCGCAAAGAGATCTCGCGCCACGTCTCGCGCATCGTCTCATCGAGAAAATCGTAAGACACCGGGCGCTTGCGCTGCTGAGGCTCGGGCTTTCCCGACGCCACCAAATCGGGAGAAGGAACGCCCCCGTCC
>JBKTHK010000065.1:0-10637 GCA_047240885.1 Slackia sp.
GGTATTCAGCGCGCCGCCGAAGCCGCCATCGAGGCCGTGAAGGCGAATGCCGTTGCCATCGAGACGCACGAGCAGACCGCAAATGTCGCCACCATCTCTTCGGGCGATGAGCTCATTGGCGAAAAGATCGCCGAATGCATCGACGAAGTGGGCAAGGATGGCGTCATCATTGCCGAAAAGTCCCAGACGTTCGGCATTCAGGTCGATGTCAAGAAGGGCCTCATGTTCGAGCGCGGCTTCTTGTCTCCCTACATGGCGTCTGACATGGGCAATATGAAAGGCGAGCTTGACGAAGCGTACGTCCTGATTACCGATCAGAAAATCCTCAATATCCAGGATATTCTTCCCGTTCTTGAGGCGGTCAAGCAGGCCGTCCATCCGCTCCTCATCATCGCAGAGGATCTGGGCAACGAAGTTGTCAACACGCTCTTGCTCAACAGGATGCACAAGACGCTCGACGTTGTTGCCGTCAAGGCTCCTGGCTTTATGGACAGCGATTCTCGCAAGAAGCAGCTCATGGACATTGCCGTGCTTACGGGTGGCCAGGTTATCTCTCCCGAATTCGGCTTGACTCCGGCGGATGCCACCAAGGCCATGCTCGGCCGTGCGAAAAGGTCAAAATCACCAAGGACAGCACGCCGATCGTGGCGGTTTCGGCAACAAGGAAGCCATCGAGGAGCGCTGCAAGCGCATCAAGGCGGAGCTTGAGCGCACCACCGCAAGCGGCGAGCGTCGCGAGCTGCGCGAGCGTCTTGCCAAGATGTCCGGTGGCATCGGCATTCTGCGCGTCGGCGCCGCAACCGAGACCGAGCTCATCTCCGTTCGTCGTCGTATCGAGGACGCTATCCGCTCTGTTCAGTCCGCTTTGCGCGAGGGCATTGTTGCAGGCGGCGGCGTGGCTCTTCTCCAGGCCATTCCTGCGCTTGACGCCTCGAGGCGGAAGGCGACGAGAGGACGGTATCGAAATCGTTCGCAAGGCTCTCGAGGCCCCGTACGCACCATTGCCGAAAATGCCGGCTACGAAGGCAACCTGGTGGTCGAGAAGTGCAAGACCCTCGACAAAGGATGCGGCCTGAACAGTGCAACCGGCGAATACGGCGATATGATTGCCATGGGTGTTGCCGACCCCACCGAGGTCGTTCGCACGTCGTTGCAGTCCGCCGTTTCTCTGGCATGCTTGATTCTTGTCACCGAGGCCACTATCAACGAGAAGGTTGAAGAAGTGACCTGGGAAGACCTTGGAATCAAGGTTGGCAACAACCTGCCTTCTGCACGTTGATTCGAAAGAGGCGATGCCCTTCGGGGCATCGCCTCTTTCTTGTTCGCTTCGTTTAGCGAGCGAGTGACGCTTAGCGCAAACCCAACCGCTTCTCGAGCGTTTCGTTGATGACGCGAAGCGCCTTGATGCGCGCGTAGTATTTATTCGTGGATTCGAGGACGATCCAGGGGGCGTATTCGGTTGAAGTAAGGCGGAACATGTCGTTTGCCGCCGCGGCATACTGTGGATGCTTGTCCCTGTTGCGCCAGTCTTCCGGGGTGATCTTCCATTGCTTGTCAGGGTTGGTCTCGCGCTCCGTGAAGCGGCGCAGCTGCTCGTCGGGGTTAACCGCAACCCAGAATTTCAGCAGAATGGCGCCCCATGCTTCCAGCTGGCGTTCGAATTCGTTTATTTCATCGTAGGCACGGCTCCATTCGGCAGGGCTGGCGAAACCTTCGACGCGCTCGACCAGGACGCGCCCGTACCAGCTGCGGTCGTAGATTCCCACGTGGCCGGCGCGGGGAAGCCTTGTCCAGTAACGCCACAGATGAGGATGCATGAGCTCGGGTTTCGTGGGGGCCGGGCTGGGAAACACCGTGTATGCACGCGCATCGATCGCCTGGGCTACTCGCTTGATGTTTCCGCCCTTGCCTGCGGCGTCGTCGCCTTCGTAGAGAAGCATGAGGGGAATGCGTGCTCGATACATTTTCAGCTCGAGTTCGCCAAGGCGCTTCTGTTCCTTCTTGAGCGCCTTGGCGTATTCTTCGCGCGTGAGGGCGAGCGTGTGGTCTATCTCTTCGACGCGTGGAGGCCGGGGGGCTATGGTGAAGCGAGAATGGGTGGGGGCCAGGGCGCTCTGCGTGGCAGCGGCTTCGAGGGCTGCCTCAAGCACCCGAGCGGATTCTTCGTCGCTGCGGTCCCGAGGGTCTGCAACTTGAAGCATTCCGGCGCTGTTTTGCGCGGCTTTCTTCGCTGCGGCTTCGGCCGCCGGGTCGGCTGCGGCGTCGAGAGCGTTTTCAAGGGCTTTGACCAGGGTCTTGCATATGGTGAGGTTCGCCGTTCGCTTGTCTTCCCCGTTCACCATCGTCCAACGGGCAAAGTCGTAGTCGCTGCGACGCAAGAGGTCGTCGTATTTGGCGTAGGTGATGTCGTAGTCTTTGATGCGCTCAAGCTCTGCTTCGTGACGCGCCAGCTGGTGTCGGGGTCTCGTGTAGGCGGCGCAGACGCTTCTCTTGCGCATCTTGGCTGATATGTACGAAGAATTTCACGATGACATAGCCGTCGGCGGCAAGTTGCTTTTCGAAGCCGTGGATGCTTGCTTCGTAGCTTTCGCGAGGTCTTCTTTGTCGGTGTAGAGTAGGCGGCGCGCCGCGGCGGTGTACCAGCCGCGTTCGTAGATGGTCATGTCTCCGCGCGGACCGAGCGCCTGCCAGAATTCCTGCATAAGCGGGGCGAAACCCGTAACGCCCGTTCCCATATCGCGGAAGCGGGCCGCTTCGTCTTGGTCGAAGTTGGAAAGCACGTGGACATGCGTGGCGCGTGCGTCAAGGTTGTGGAGCAGGTCGCCGATGCGGCTGCCTTTCCCCGCTCCGTTCCAGCCTTCGAACAGCGCGACGAGTCCGATGCCTTTGGCCCGCGCTCGCTGCTGCAGCACGATAAGCTTCGTCATGAGCTCGTCGTAGAGAGGCTTATACGTTTCCTTGGGCGTTTCGATGGAAAGATCAACCTGCTCTAACATAGGCGGCTCCTCGGTGGTCGGCTGTTTGCGATGCCGAAAAATACGAAGGCTTCGCTGCTTCTTTTGCCAAAACGGCGTTAAGAAGCGCAGCGGTGAATAATGATGGTCTAGCGTAACGCTATAATCGAATTATAGGAGAGTTGGATTTCCTTGTGTTCCACATGCGTCGAGGAGGGCAATCATGGCGGATATTGATCGCATGAAAACGGGGGCAGATACCGTTCATCAAGGAGCGCACGCCGCAGCTCCCCAGTCCGAATTGGATTCCAAGGCTTCGGACAAGGCGAAGCGCGTGAAAAAGAGCCGCCCCAGGACCAAGGCATACATGCAGAATAGAGAGCTTTCTTGGCTGACGTTCAACGAACGCGTGCTCGATCAGTCGGTCGATCCCAACGTGCCGTTGCTCGAGCGCATGAAGTTCATCGCCATCTGGCGTTCCAACTTGCAGGAGTTCTTCATGGTGCGTGTGGGCAGCCTGCTTGACCTGGAGCTTGCGAAGGAGGCCATCTACGACAGCAAGACGGGCATGACCCCCACCGAGCAGCTCGAGTCGGTCTATGCGCGCGTGCGCGAGTTGACGCCGCAGGTTTCGGAGGATTTCCGCACCGTGAGGCACCAGCTCGAGGCCCAAGGCATTCATCAGCTGTATCCCGATGAACTCACCTCTCACCAGCGCGACCAGCTCAATCAGTACCTTAAATCGAACGTTTTGCCGCTCATTTCGCCGCAGATTGTCAACGCAACACATCCGTTCCCTCATCTTGAAAACGGCGCGCTCTACATCGCGGTGCGTCTCGACAATCTTCCCGAGCCGAAGGAGAACATGTCGAAGGAGCGTCGCAAGGCCCTTCGTGCCAAGGCGGCGGAAGACGTCCTCATGGGCATCATCCCCATGCCGCGCAATTGCCCGCGTACGATCAAACTCGACAGCGAGGGCGAGGGCTATTCCTTCATACTGCTCGAGCATGCGCTCGAAATGGTGGCCGACAAGATTTTCAGCATGTATCCGGTCAAGCATGCCAACGTTATTCAAGTGACGCGCAACGCCGACTTGGACATGTATGAAGAATCCGACGAATACGACGAGGATTTCCGCAGTCACATGAAGCGCATCCTCAAGAAGCGCAGTCGCCTGGCTCCGGTTCGTCTTGAAAGCGAGCGTCCTCTTTCCGACGTGACCGAGCGTTTCCTTGCAAAGCGCCTCGGCCTTAAGCGCAGCCAGATTTATGCGGTAGGGCTGCCGCTTGATATGGGGTATGCGTTCGGTCTTCCGAGCATGGTCGGTCCCAAGCTTGCCGAATCCTTCGTTGACGAGCCCGCAAGCCCGCAATGGCCTGCCGATCTTGTTCGCGGCAAGAGCATCATGGAGCAGGTCAAGAAAAAGGATGTCATGCTTTCGTATCCGTATGAAAGCATGGACGCGTTCGTTCACCTGCTGCAAGAGGCGGCGACCGACCCCGATGTCATTTCGATCAAAATTACGCTCTACCGTCTTGCGAGCCAATCGCGCCTGGCGGAAGCGTTGATCACGGCGGCCGAAAACGGTAAGGACGTCACGGCGCTTTTCGAGCTTCGCGCCCGCTTCGACGAAAGCAACAATATCGAATGGTCCCAGCGTTTCGAGCAGGCGGGATGCAATATCATCTACGGCTTCCGAGACTACAAAGTACATAGCAAGATATGCGCCATCACTCGTCGCGGTGTCGATGGCCTGGAATTCATCACGCAGCTCGGAACGGGCAACTATAACGAAAAGACTGCCAAGCTTTATACGGAACTGTCCATGATTACGGCCGACCCTAAAGATCGGCGAGGACGCGTCCATGTTCTTCCGCAGCATGCAGCTTGAAAGCGCAACGGACGACTACCAGATATTTATGGTTGCCCCTCTTATTCATCAAGAAGGGCATCTGCGCCTATATCGACGAGGAGATAGCAAAGGCTCATGCGGGCAAGCCGGCGGAGATTCTCATGAAGACGAACTCCGTGACGGACAAGGATGTCATCGAAAAGCTCGCCGAAGCAAGTCGTGCGGGCGTGAAGGTGACCATGCTGGTCCGCGGCATTTCCTGTCTGGTGCCAGGCGTTGAGGGCGAGACGGAAAACATTCGCGTGGTCAGCGTGGTTGGTCGCCTGCTCGAGCACTCGCGCATCTACATCTTCGGTGCTGGCGAGGATAGGAAAATCTACCTGTCGAGCGCCGACCTCATGACGCGCAACCTCGACAAGCGCGTCGAGAGTGCATGGCCGGTGAACGATCCTCATTTGCGCGAAAAGGTGCAGAGCTACTTCAATACCATGCTTTCCGATACGGCGAAGCTTCGTGAACTCAAGCCGGATGGAACGTATACGGAGCTGGGTCATTTCCTGGCGAAAGACGCCCAAGGCAATCCGATTGCCAAGCCGTTCGATGCTCAGGATCATCTCATTAAAGAGGCGTATATCGCCGCAGAGCGCGCTCCGCGTCCCGAAGGTCCCAATTTCGTCATGCACGCGAACCTTTCCACGCAGGTCGAGGCGCTTGTGGAAGAGGCCGCGGACGAGATGGCGCGTGAACGTGAGGAGTTCGAAGCGGCGGAGCCGGTAGCCAAAGAAGGCCGGGATTCAAGGCCCAAGGTCGAAGAGCCCAAGACTGAAAAGCCTGAAACCAAGGAGCTTGAGCCTACGGATTCGCATGTTGACGATTCGCCTGCGAAAGCTCCCGAGGAAAACAAGGTTGCGTATGCCACGGTCGAGATGCCCCCTGTGGCTTCGGTCGAAAAGCCCGCTGCGCCGTCCGCTTCCGCTCAGGTTTCGGTTTCTGCTGCGCCGGCCGCATCAGACTTCGAGCCTCGCACGCAGCCGGTTGCTAGCGCGCATGCGCCGGCGAAGGCCGCGATTCCGGTGTCGGCGGTTCCTAGCGACGAGCTTCCTCCCATGCCGAGGCGCGATTCTGCGTCTCAGTCCGCTTCGGGGCGTCCTATTGAGATGCCGGCCAAAAAGAAGGGCTTCTTTGCTCGTTTGTTTGGCAGGTAGAAACATGCTTGAAAGCCGCGTCGGCAATCGCGCCTGTCGGGTGCGTGCGACCGATGCGGGATGGCGGCGGAGAAGGTATCGGTTCGGTAACTGCGAAACTCGTGGAAATTGCGTGAAGTGGCTGCTTGCGTTACTATCGCATGTTGAAAGAACTGCCGAAGAGTTCATGCGCGCTTCAGTAAGGAGGACCCCATGGATTTGAGTTTCTTGCCGGCCGAGGCGATTTGGGTTATCGCTGCAATCATCGTCATCATCATCGTGGCCTTTATCGTCAAAGGCTTCGTTGAGGAGATGAGGAAGAAATAGGCTGATTCAGACGGCCCGCATGGATAGCATGCGGGCCGTTTTCTTTTTGGCGTTTCGTTCCCGCTTTGCGCTCTTTTGGGCGAAAAGGGGCGATTCTGAGGTTTGCTGCGGCTGTTTTTCTTTATTATTTTCTTTATGGGCAAGCGTGAACGCAATATTCGCGACGCTGCCCTCAGGGAGCTGAGCGCGTAAAGCCGCGTTTTGCCATGCAAGATTTTGTCTTCCGAGACCGCGAAGGCTTTTTCGGAAGATTCCGTTTTAAGAGCAAGCTGTTCGGGAGGATACGATGCCCGTGCCTAATTCGCCGAAAAACCCGTTTGACCAGCAGAGCGTCAGTGATTTCTCCCGCGACCGATACGGTCATGCGGCTCATGCTTCGAAACGCGCGGCTCACGCTTCGGGACAAGCTGCTCATGCCTCGAGGGGCGGGGAAGCGCGTCGCCCCGATTCTGGTGCATATCGTGCGAGTGTTCCTTATCATGCGGGCGCACCTCGCAATCCAGGAGCGGGTGCGCATCGCGGTGCTGCTCCGGCCGCGTACCGTAACGCCGCTCCGGCCGCGCATTGGGGTGTAGGCGGCAATGCACAGCCGTTCGACATGGGTAATGCGACTGCTAAAAAAAGAAAGAACGGTCCATGGACGGCCGTGCTCATCATCGCCGTCTTGGTGCTTGTGCTATGCCTTGTCGTGCTCGGCATGATCGGCTACGGCTACTGGCATGGCAGCAAGGTGTACACCACCATTGCCGAACAGGCTTTTCCCGAAAAAGAGGCCGATGCTCTTTCTGCTATGACGGTTGATTGGGATGCCCTTCTTGCGCAAAATCCCGATACGGTGGCATGGATTTACATGCCAGGCACGAGCATAGACTATCCGGTTGTTCAGGGCGATTCGGATGAGGAATACTTGAAGAAGGACTTCACGGGAGATTCTGGGGGAATCGTTCATAAGGGGACCATTTTCCTGGCAACCGATAATGCGGGAGATTTTTCCGATGAGAACAACGTGCTGTACGGGCACAACATGAATGACGATACGATGTTCGCGCATCTGCTGCAGATGACCGATCAGGCAACGTTCGACGCGGCAAGAACCTTCTACGTGCTTACGCCTACCCAGAATTACCGCTGCTCTACGTTCGCTCTCGACGTGGTGGACTCTACGCAGACGGACCTTCTGCAGTACACCTTCTCCGACAAGGCGGCCTTGCAACAGTATATAGACGAAAGAAAGAGCGATTCCGTGGTCTCCGTGCCGAACGATGTCGATTCCGAGCAGGTTTCGAAGCTTTTCACGCTCATTACATGCGGCGATGACTATGCGGCAACGCGTGCCGTGCTGTTCGGGGCGGTCGTTGAGTCCGCAACGCCTACGAGCGCGTCCTAGACGGGTTAAATGCCGAAGGCTTGAGGCGTTGCGGCGAGCGAATTGTTATTCCAGGACGCAAAAGCGGCCATATCGGCTTGTTTTTCGTGTCGGCGGCATGTTGCGTATGGTCGTATGCGCATTGCCGTGGCATGATAGGGCAGAACAGAAAAGCGTACGAAGGTGCGCGTTTGGAACGAAAGGGAGATTCATGACTCAGGTGACATACGCCGATGCAGGTGTCGATATTGCGGAGGGTGCTGCTGCGGTAGATGCCATCAAAGATGCCGTGCATTCCACCTATCGCCCCGAGGTTATCGGCGATATCGGAGGTTTCGGCGGATTGTTTTCTGCTGCCGCAATGAAGGATATGGAAGACCCTATCCTCATTTCTGGCACCGACGGCGTTGGCACCAAGCTCAAGGTTGCCCAGCTGCTCGACAAGCACGACACCGTTGGCATTGACCTTGTCGCCATGTGCGTGAATGATATTCTGGCTTGCGGTGCCGAGCCGTTGTTCTTCTTGGATTATGTGGCCATTGGAAAGCTTCGTCGCGAACATGTCGCTAAAGTTGTCGGCGGCATTGCCGACGGATGCCGTCAGGCCGGATGCGCTCTGGTCGGTGGCGAAATGGCAGAGCATCCCGGTGTCATGGATCCCGATGACTATGACCTGTCCGGCTTCTGCGTCGGCGTGGTCGACCGCCCCAAGATGATCGGTCCCGACAACGTGAAAAGGACGATGTGGTGGTAGGCCTTCGTTCGAGCGGGTTCCACTCCAATGGCTATTCCCTGGTTCGCAAAGTCATGGTAGAGGGCAAGACCGCCGAAGACCTTGCTGCTACTCCTGAATGCCTCGAGGGCAAGACCGTGGGAGAAGCGCTGCTCGAGCCTACGCGCATTTACGTGAAGCCTGTGCTTTCCTGTCTGCGCGAGCTGCCGGGTGCTGTGCATGCGCTCGCTCATATTACGGGCGGCGGCATGACGGAAATCTGAACCGTGCCCTGCCGAAGCATCTTGATGCGCTTGTCGATCCCGCATCGTGGGAGGTTCCCGCCATTACTCAGATGGCTGTCGAGGCTGCCGGCCTGACCGACGAAGAGGCGCTCAAGACCTTCAACATGGGCATCGGCATGGCTCTAATCGTTGACCCCGCTCAGGTCGATGCTGTTATCGACCAGCTGAAATCCCAAGGTGAAGACCCTTGCGTGATCGGCTCTATCATCGAAGGGACGGGCGAAGTGGCCTACCCCGAGAAATAGGGTTTTCAACCGCTTGCGACGGTGCCGTCCCTCCGTGGGCGGCACCGATTGTTTTGTGCGGTATTCTGTTTGGCGAAGCGGATGCTGAGCGTCGTCTTCGCCTTGTTCGTCTTATCATGTCGTATCCGGCCTCTGGCGAAAGGAAGCTTATGGCACCTCTGAAAATCGGCGTACTTCTTTCTGGCTCCGGCTCGAATCTGCAGGCGATCATCGACGCGATTGCCGCAGGGCGTTTGAATGCGGAGATTCGCGTTGTTATATCGAGCCGCCCTGATGCGTATGGATTGGTGCGCGCCAAGGAGGCGGGCATTCAGACCATCGCTCTTTCCAGGACGTGTATGCCGATTACGACATGGCCAACTTAAGCTATCGCGGCCGAGCTTGTGCCGGCTGCGAATACGTGGTCATGGCGGGCTATATGCGCATGGTGACTGACCCCATTCTTATGGCGTTTCCCGATCGCGTGCTGAATCTGCATCCCGCTCTGCTGCCATCCTTCAAGGGTGCGCATGCTATTCAGGATGCTTTCGAGGCCGGCGTGAAGGTTACGGGTGTTACGGTTCATTTCGCCAACGCCGAATACGATAAGGGCCCCATTGTTGCCCAGCGCGCGGTAGAGGTTGCCGAGGACGATACGCTCGAAACGCTCGAAGAGAAAATCCATGCGACCGAACATGAACTGTATCCTTACGTGCTGCAGCTTATTGCCGAAAATCGCGTAACGGTGGGCGCCGACCGCAAGGTGCATATTTCGTAGGGGGAAGCGCCGTCGGGCCAAAGTAACATATGGTGAAAAATAGCCCTGGTCCATGGTCGGGGCTATTTGCTTAGAGTGCAGAAAGGGTGCGTTTGCATGCGTAAGGAAACGCTTGAAAGCATTGCGTCGGATTTGCGGACGGGGCGTAGTGTCAACCTGTCCGTAGAAGACTTTCCTTGCTTTTCAGAAGAGGCGGCGATCGAAGACCCGAGGACCTCTCCTGAAGCGTTGGCGCGCATTTCCGCAGGGCTGACAGCGAAAGACGCTTGCGTCTTCGAACGCGCGGCACGTGCCGTCGAAGAGGGCGACATGGCCTGGATCGGTTTCAAAGTGGTTGATAATGCTTCCGTTGCGGTATCCAACGTAGACAACGACGTCACGAAGAGCTACGGAACCATTGGCAGTGCTGATGGCTATGACCTGGTGTTTTTCTGCAACGATGCGAAAGAGGTCGTGGCGGCGCGAGACTACTCCGCTCGAGATTTCTTCCAGATGAAAGACGTCACGCGCGGGCCTTCCATGCACAACGACCAGTTCGAGGGCCTGACATGGGCTTCGGTGCCGTTGTTCGATTCGGTGAAGGTTTGGCTTCTTGGCGCTTCGGACGTGGCGGTGGAGACGGCGGCTCTTGCTCGGCATGTTGGCTTCGAGGTAGAAGTCGTAGACGACGACGCCTCCTTTTTGAGCGAGGAGCGTTTTCCCGGCTGCAAGCGAACGCTGGTCTCCTCGTTCGATGATCTTGGCTCTATGAGGGCGAATTCGTCCGATTGCGTGTGCGTGCTGACCCGCGGACACATGCACGACCCCGAGGGCTGTGTGTGGGCGATTGCGCAGGGTGTGCGGTATGTGGGCATGATGGGCTGCAAGGGAAAGAACGGTCGTGTGCACGACTTGTGCGTAGACGCCGGCATGACGGAAGAGCAATGGGAGGCTAT
>JBKTHK010000066.1:0-10134 GCA_047240885.1 Slackia sp.
TGGACCGAGACAAGCGCTGGGAACGGGTCGAGCGCGCATGGGACGCGGTGGTCTCGGTGTTCCGCGCTCTGATGAAAACGTGCTCGATTCGCTCGAAGCGTCCTACGAAAACGGCGTGACGGACGAATTCTTCGTGCCGACGTCATTCGACGGACGAGGCATGCAAGACGGCGATGCAGCGGTGTTTTTCAATTTCCGCCCCGACCGAGCCCGCGAATTGACGCGTGCGATAGTCGACGCCGAGTTCGACGGCTTTGATCGCGAGCGGCGCCCCGAGGTCTCTTTCGTGTGTCTCACCGAATGCGATCCGCTATTGACGCCCCTGTCGCATTTCCCAAGGAATTCCCTGCCAACGTCTTGGCCGATGCCTTGGCCGATGCGGACTTGCGCCAGTACCATATCGCTGAAACGGAGAAATATGCGCATGTGACGTTTTTCTTCAATGGGGGAAAGGAAGAGGAAAAGAAAAACGAGCATCGCGCCCTCATCGCGAGCCCGAAGGTGGCGACATACGATTTGCAGCCGGAAATGAGCGAGCCCGAAGTTGCCGCCACGCTTGTGCAGGCCATTCGAAACGACGAAGCGGACGTGTATATCGTGAACTTCGCCAATTGCGACATGGTCGGACACACCGGAGTCATTCCTGCCGCCGTCGCCGCCGTCGCAGCTGTTGACTCCGGTGTCGAAGCCGTATCGAGGCCATAAAGGAGAAAGGGGGCTTCGCGCTTCTGACTGCCGACCACGGCAATGCCGATAAAATGCTCGCCGAAGACGGCTCGCCGCATACCGCGCACACGACGGCCCCCGTTCCCTTCGTCCTGGTGGACGGTGCGTGCGAGAGCAGGAGGCTGCGTACGCCTGACTATCGCGAAGCCGCCCTGTGCGACATCGCTCCGACGCTGCTTGACGCCATCGGGCTCGAGATTCCGTCCGAGATGACGGGAGAAAGCCTGCTCGTTCGCTAAGTTAACACGTCGGAAACATTTCTCTGACACTTTAGTGTGCAATAGTGCTAGTATAGCGCCCACGGTTTAGCACTAAAGACTTCGATGCCGGGCTACAGGTCCGGCATCGGCATCTAGAGAAAGGTATCGCCATGATTGCCATTGTTCGCGAAGGAATCACCCAAAACGGCCTCGATGAACTTTGCGAATACTTTAAAAGCCAGAACGTCCAGCCTCACGTAATCGTGGGCGAAAAGCAGACGGTTGTCGGCTTGATCGGCGATACGACTTCTATCGATATCCACCTGCTTGAATCCATGGACCAGATTGAGGCGGTTCGCAGGGTTTCCGAGCCTTTCAAGAAGGCGAATCGCAAGTTTCATCCCGACGATACTGTCGTCGAAGTCGGCGGCGTTGCATTCGGCGGCGGTAGCTTCCAGGTCATGGCGGGGCCGTGTTCTGTCGAAAGCGAAGAGCAGTGCATGATTATCGCCGAGGCGGCGAAGAAGTCTGGGGCGACGGTCTTTCGCGGCGGAGCTTTCAAACCCCGCACGTCTCCCTATGCCTTCCAGGGAATGGGCAAGGAGGGCCTTGACATTCTTGTCAAGGTGAAGCGTGAATTCGGCATGCCTATCGTCTCTGAGATCATGGATGCGCGCGACCTTCCTTTGTTCGAGGATATCGATATTCTCCAGGTGGGTGCTCGTAATATGCAGAATTTCACGCTCTTGAAAGAGCTTGGGAAAACCGACAAGCCCATCCTGCTCAAACGCGGTCTGGCGGCTACGATCGACGAATTGCTCATGGCGGCTGAGTACATCATGGCGAACGGCAACGAGCGCGTGATGTTGTGCGAGCGCGGCATTCGCTCCTACGACAAGCGCACCCGCAACGTCTTCGATGTTTCCGCCATTCCCGTTCTGCGCGAGCTCACGCATCTTCCCATCATTGCCGACCCCAGCCATGCAACGGGCTATACCCGCCTTGTCGCGCCCGTTGCCTATGCCGCAGCGGCGGCAGGTGCCGACGGCCTTGAGGTCGAAGTTCACCACGATCCCGCTCATGCGGCCTCCGACGGCGCCCAGGCGCTTCTGCCCGAGCAGTTCGACGAGATGATGAAGCGTCTCGCTCTGATTCGCTCGGCGGTGACCGAGCCCATCACGGAAGGGTAATTATGCCTCGAACTTCTTTCGTTGCCCCTTTCGCTTCGCGCGAAACGAACACGGCGGATACCCGTCCGCTTCTGGTGAATCAAAACGGATTCGATGCGGCATCCATTGGCAATCCCCCCGCATCATTGCGCCATATCGGCGTGGTGGGCCTCGGCCTTATCGGAGGCTCTTTTGCAAAAGCCTACGCCGATGCAGGTCTGCAAGTCTACGGCGCCGATATTGACGAGCGATCCCTTGCGGCGGCTACGGCCGAGGGCAGCATCGTCTCCGCGCTCGACGACAAGACCGTCGGGGAATGCGACTTGATTCTAATTGCCCTGTACCCCCAGGCTACCGTCGACTGGCTGCGCGAAATGGCGCCGAGAATCTCCAAAGACGCTCTTGTCATCGATTGCGGCGGCGTCAAGCGAAGCATCTGCCCCGATTGCTTCTCCCTTGCGGAACGGCATGGATTCACCTTCCTCGGCGGACACCCCATGGCCGGCACGCATCGCAGCGGCTTCAGGGCCGCTCGTTCCGATCTGTACGTAGGGTCTCCCATGGTGCTTGTTCCTCCGCCGATTTACGATCCGTCCGTCATAGCTCGGGCGCAGGAGGCTCTTTCGGTCGTCGGCTTCGGGTCGTTTTCCGTCACGACGCCCGAAATGCACGATCGCCTTATCGCGTACACTTCGCAGCTCGCGCACATCGTAAGCTCGGCGTTCATCAAAAGCCCCACTTCCCAGAAGCATCGTGGGTTTTCGGCGGGCAGCTATAGGCGATCTGACGCGCGTTGCCGAGATGAACGCGCTGCCATGTGACCGGGCTGTTCCTCGACAACGCCGACAACCTCGTCGAGGAGCTCGATTCTGTCGTGGAGCAGCTTCGGTTCTATCGCGAGAGCTCTGGCCTCGCATGACGAAGAAACGCTCAAAGCACTCATCGAGGAATGATCGGTGGCCAAATTGAAGGCCGACGGTCGCTTTGCGGATGCCGAGGCGATCATGTGAGCATCGTTCATATTGAAGCCTCGAGGCCTTATGACGTTCTGGACGACGAGTGTACGCTCGATGAGGTGGGCGAACTGACGCGACGCGTCAGCGGGGAGATGCCGCCTTCGTGGTGAGCGATACTCATGTGGCGCCTCTGTATCTCGACCGGGCCATGGGAGTCGCTTCGGAAGCGGGCTATCGAACTCGTCGTTCGTCTTCGAGGCGGGCGAGGCCTCTAAGACGCTTCAGACGTATGCGGCCTGCCAAAGCGCGATGGCCGAAGCGGGGCTTACCCGTTCTTCCGTGGTCGTCGCGCTCGGCGGCGGAGTCGTGGGTGACCTGGCGGGTTTTGCGGCCGCTACCTATATGAGGGGGTGTTCCTGCATTCAGGTTCCTACCTCGTTACTTTCCTGCGTCGATTCTTCGGTTGGAGGAAAAACCGCGGTCGACCTGCCCGAGGGAAAGAATCTCGTGGGGGCGTTCTTTCAGCCTGATGCGGTCCTTATAGACACCTCGCTGGAAACCCTGCCGCATCATTTCTTCACCGACGGCTGCGCCGAGGTTCTGAAATACGGCGCTATCGCAGACGAAGCCCTTTTTCGTTGCTGGAAAAACCGCTTGTCGCTCGCGACTCCCGTCTAAAGAGGTCATTCGACGCTGCGTCGAAATCAAGCGCGACATCGTCCAGGAAGACGAATTCGAACAGGGCCGTAGGAAGCTGCTCAACTTCGGCCACACGCTCGGGCATGCCATCGAGAGGTGTTCGAATTTCGAAATCACCCACGGATACGCCGTGGCGTGCGGCATGGCTCTTGTTGCTCGCGCATGCTCGATTCGCGGCCTATGCGGCGAATCGAGCGCCGATCGCCTGTTTGCCGTCCTGCGCTCCTACGGTTTTTCCTGTGAAACGGATTTCGATTCCTCTTCGCTGTACCAAGCGGCGCTTCTCGACAAGAAGCGCAAGGGCGACAGCATCTCGGTCGTTCTCGTGCGAGGTATGGGAAAGGCATTCTGCGAATCTCTCGATCTTGAGGAGTTTCGCCGTTTCGTCGCGAACGCGTGCGGCTGAGGCCGACGTGCGCATCGGACGTTTTCCGTGTCGCCTTTCAACTGCTGGCTGGCAGGCGAGAGGCGCCGCTTGTCTCCAACGGACCCAAGCGGCTCCGATTGGACGTTTCATGATATTTCGAGGTGGGCTATGTCATCGCATATTGGAAAAAACATCTCCGTATCCGTGTTCGGACAGAGCCATTCTGCCGGGATCGGCTGTGTTGTCGAAGGAATCCCCGCGGGGTATCGAATCGACCGAGAGGCTCTTTCCGCCTTCATGAAGCGGCGTGCGCCGGGCGGTCTGCCTTGGTCCACGCCGCGCAAGGAGGCCGACGAGCCGGAGTTTCTCGGAGGATTGGTCGACGACGTCACATGCGGTGCTCCTTTAGCGGCCGTGATCCGCAACACCAACACCAGAAGCTCCGACTACGACGCTCTTCGTCGTATTCCGCGCCCAGGCCATGCGGACTATGTGGCCGAGGTGAAATTCGGCGGGCATCAGGACGCTTCGGGCGGCGGGCATTTTTCCGGACGCCTGACCGCGCCGCTGTGCATCGCGGGCGGCATTGCCAAACAGCTTCTTGAGGAATCAGGCGTTTATGTCGGCGCTCACCTGAGGCGCGTGGCCGGCATCGACGATGTTGCATGGGATATGCATGCGTTGACGGCTGATGATGTCGTCGCGCCAGGGGAAAAGCTTTTCCCCGTCGTCGACGATCGAGCGGGCGAGCGCATGGTGGACGCCATTGTCGAAGCGCGCTCGAATCGCGACAGCGTAGGAGCCGTCGTCGAGTGCGCGGCTGTCGGCATGCCCGTAGGCGTTGGCGAGCCGATGTTCGACGGCGTCGAGAATGCGATCGCCGCGTATTGCTTCGGTATTCCTGCCGTCAAAGGCGTCGAATTCGGCCGCGGCTTCGAAGCGGCGGACATGAAAGGGAGCGAACATAACGATCCGTATCGCATGGACGGCGACCGCGTTGCGTTTCGGTCCAACAATGCGGGCGGCATCCTCGGCGGCATTTCGACGGGAGAGCCCATTGTGTTTCGGGTCGCCTTCAAGCCCACCTCTTCAATCTTCGTCGAGCAAGATAGTGTAGACCTGAAAGACGGGGCTGATGCGAAACTTTCCCTCAAAGGACGCCACGACCCCTGCGTTGCCGTGCGTGCCGTTCCGGTTGTCGAAGCGGTGTGCGCCCTGGCCTTGTACGACCTTCTTCTTGAGGAAAGGATGGACCGATGAGCGAAGCGCGTACAACGCCCGCGCCGTCCGCCGCAAGCGCTTGCGGTAAAGCGCCCGCGGGCGGAATCGTAGAGCTTTCCGAATCCCGTGCGAAAATCGACGCGATAGACCGCGAGATCGTCCGCTTGTTCGAAGAGCGCATGCGCGTCTCACACGATGTGGCCTGCTATAAACGCGCTACTGGCAAGCCCGTGCTCGATCCCGTGCGAGAAGCTCAGAAAATCGCCGCCGCGACAAGCCTTGCAGACGATGATTTCAAGCAGTTCATACCGCCGCTTTTCGGCCTCATCATGGAAATGAGCCGCACGTATCAGCACCATTCTATAGACGGACCTACATCGTTGAGCGATTTCGTTGCGCGCATCCCGAAAGGCGCTACGTTACCCGAATCTCCGAAGGTGGCGTGCCAGGGTGTTGCGGGCGCGTATTCTCACATCGCGTCGAAGGCCTTGTTTTCCCAGGCGAAGATAGAATTCGTTTCTACCTGGCCGGAAGTATGCGACCTGGTCGAGCAGGAGGAGGTCGAATTCGGCGTCTTACCTCTTGAAAACTCCACCGCAGGAACGGTAGACCGCGTCTATGACCTGCTCTCGACCAGAGGGCTCTACATAGTCAAGGCGGTCACCTTGCGCATCGACCACAACCTCCTGGCCAAGCCCGGATGCTTGCTGGAAGACGTGCGCGAAGTGTTCTCGCACGAACAGGCGCTGCGCCAATGCGACGAGTTCATCTCCTCGCTGCCAAGCGGGGTCCATGCGACGGTATGCAAGAACACCGCACTTGCCGCCCAGGCAGTTGCCGCGAGCGAACGCTTCGACGTTGCAGCCATATCTTCGAAGGAATGCGCCGAAATCTACGGGCTTAGTGTGCTTCGTGAGTCGGTGCAAGACGAACGGAATAACTTCACCCGTTTTGTCTGCGTGTCGAATCGGCCGTTTGTCTCCTCCGACGCCGACCGCAGCTCGTTTTTGCTGGTACTGCCTCACGAGCCGGGGTCGCTCTATCGCGTCTTGTCTCGCATCGCAGCGCTCGGCGTGAACATGGTCAAGCTCGAAAGCCGTCCGATTCCGGGACGTGAATTCGAGTTCATGTTCTACGTCGACGTGGAATCAGTGCCTGGAGATGCGGCCTTTGACCAGCTGGCCATGCAAATCCCCCCTTTATGCGACCGATGCTGCTACCTGGGAAGCTACGCCGAGATATCGCGCTGATGCATTCTGGCAGTTGGAAGACCGCGTCGTATGATACAAAATCGCCCCGAATGAAGCGGCCGTGGCATGCGGCCTGAAAGGATGAGAACCGTGGCATCTTCGAAAACCATATTGGCCTGCTCGGGCATACGCTTGCCCACAGCTATTCCCCAAAATCCATTCTTTGCTCAGGTCGTACGAATATCGCCTGTTCGAGGTTGAACCCGAGAATCTCGAATCGTTCGTGAAAAACGGGAGTACGCGGGAATCAACGTCACCATGCCGTACAAAGAGGCCGTCATGCCAATGTGCGACGAGCTTTCCGATGCGGCGCGCATCATTGGATGCGTAAACACGATCGTTCGCAAAGAGGATGGCAGGCTCTACGGCGACAACACCGATTATTACGGCTTTTCCCACCTTGTCGAGTTCTCAGGCGTGCCTATCGAGGGAAGAAAGGTCCTTGTGCTGGGAGCTGGTGGCGCTTCGAAGACAGTTTGCTCCGTCATGACCGACCGCGGCGCGCGCGAGGTCGCCGTTGTTTCACGCAGTCTTCCTGGAGCGGGCCTCAACACCATCGAAGACCACTACGACGCCGACATCATCGTGAACGCCACGCCGGTAGGCATGTATCCGAACTGTCCCGAATCGCTTGTCAACATCGAGCCGTTCACCATCGCAGGGGAAACGCGCAAGGGCTATCGTGACGGCCTCCATGCGGTGTTCGACGTGGTATACAACCCAGCCCGAACCGACATCTTGCTGCAGGCGGAGAAGCACAAAGTTCCTTACGTCAACGGCCTTCCTATGCTTGTGGCCCAGGCGAAACGGGCTAGCGAGCTGTTCCAGGGCACGAAGATTTCCGACGAGACGATGCGCTCGGTGCTCGAGAGCATCGCGTTCGAGATGCGCAACGTCATATTGATCGGCATGCCGAGCGGCGGCAAAAGCACCATCGGCGCCCTTCTGTCGAAGGAACTCCATCGTCCGTTCGTCGACATCGATAACCATATTCCCGCCGCTGCCGGCAAGTCCATCCCCGAGATATTCTCAGACGACGGAGAAGCGGTCTTCCGCCGCATAGAGACCGACGTGACCGGCGATATCTGCAAACGCTCCGGCCTTGTCATCGCATGCGGCGGCGGAGTTGTCACCCAGCCAAGAAATTACGACCTGCTTCATCAGAACGGCATTGTCGTGCTGCTGCGCCGTCCGATCGAGCTGCTTGTTTCGGACGGTCGCCCCATGAGCATAGCCAAAGGTATCGCAGCCCTCGAACACGAGCGACATCATCTCTACGAAGCCTGGGCGGATATCGCTGTTGAAAACGACGGGACCCCGGATGATGCGGTCAAGCGCATCATCGAGGCTTTGGACGAAGTGAGCAACGTGGTGAAGGGATAGCCGGCAGCCAACGCGACAGAAAAGAAGGATATGCCATGAGGTTTCTTGTCATAAACGGACCGAATATCAATTTGCTCGGCCTGAGAGAACCGTCCATCTACGGCACGCAGGACTATCGGGCATTGGTAGAGCTTGTTGCCGAGACAGCAAAGGAAAACGGATTCGAGGCGGACTGCTTCCAGAGCAACCACGAAGGTTCCATCGTAGACGAGATACAGAAAGCCTACGGGGTGTACGACGGGATAGTCATCAATCCTGCGGCATACACGCATACGTCCGTCGCTATCCTCGATGCCCTGAAGGCTGTTGCAATTCCTTTCGTCGAGGTTCATATCTCAGCAGTTGAAAAACGCGAGGATTTCAGGCAGGTATCGTATATTCGCTCGGCCGCGTCGAGCACCATCACCGGTCACGGCATCGAGGGATATCGCGAAGCGCTGCTGTTTTTGCAGAATCTACTTGCGGGGAAATAAGGGCAACGACTATAATTCATAACTTGCCATACTTATTTCGAAACATCGTAAGGAGAGAAGTAACGTGAATCCGTTGCTCATCGCAGTTCTTGTCATCTGGGCCGTTTCCGGCATTGGTCTTATTATTTTCGTCCTCCTGCATTCCGGCAAAGGCACGGGTGTTTCCGATATGATCGCAAGCTCGCTGTATTCCACGCAGACGGGCACGAACATTATCGAGAAGAACCTTGACCGCATCACCATCATTTTCGCGGTTGTGTTCATGCTCTCTTTGCTGGTCCTGATGATTATTTATCCTCAGGGCTCTATTGCCAGTCAGTAGAATCGAACAAGAAGAAACTTTTTTCAAATTTCTTCTTGTCAATGACGATTGTTTGTCATAATATATCAACTCGCAGCCGATAAGGCTGCCATGTCGGAGTGGTGGAACGGCAGACACGCTAGCTTGAGGTGCTAGTGCCCATTACTCGGGTGTGCGGGTTCAAATCCCGCCTCCGACACCATCGGAAATCAAAAGACGGCCACATGGCCGTCTTTTTGCATGCAGCGCTTATCTTGTTTCTATCACGGAGCAATTCGACAAAGCCAAACACGGTTTCTTCTCTTTGTTCTCCTGCGCTTTGGCTGCCTTTGCGTGCCACTGTCTGACCTGCTCGTCGTCGGAAAAGCGTCTGAGCATGTCGGCGTATCCCAGCAGGCCTCTGTGTTCATATGGCAAAACCGAAACACCGCTTTGATCCCGCGGCCTATCGACATTCCCCGATGTGTCGCCAGAATCCTCTTTATCCGACTGTTGGGGTTTTCTATTCTGTTCGAGGTTGGCAGGGACCGGCCCGCCTTCGTCCAGCCCCTCGTCGAGATAGGTGAGCAGGGTTTCCGCATTGCAAAGCGAAACGAGGTTTTTATTGGCCCTCCTTAGCTGTTCGTGCCTGAATCCCCGCCGTCGTCGGAGACTCTTTCAAGAAACCCTCCCTCGTAGTCGGCGCACCGTCTACGGAGGCTTGCCAGCCATGCGGCCGCCTCGTCGCCGTCTTTCACACGGAGCAGCTCTTCGCTATTCCGTACAGTTCCGTTCCCGCCTGGTTTTCAAGTGGGTCGTCGTGCAACGTTTGACCGCGCTGAAGGTATGGAATGTGCGGCGCCATCTTTGCGCCCCGGCTCTCATGGCCCCGTTCCTTTTCATCCTGGAGCTACAGATATCCTATTCGAGGTGTCACCACACACCTCCGCAGCAGGCCGACTTTTATTGGGGAAAGATAGCCTGAACCGGGCTGCCAAGTGAAAAGCGGACGCATTTTCTTGTCTATAGGCAAGTCGAGCGGTGGCTACTTCTCGATGCTGTTTCATAGCTTGAACTGGGATTACTGGTGTGAACTAGACACGCTTTTTTGCCGATATCCCCGATTTGACGAATGAGCCGTGGGGGCCGAAAACGTGGTCCTGAGCAAAGCTTTTCTGTTCTCATAAAAATTTTCAAAAAAGTGCTTGCACTGAGCCAGGGGAATGGGTATTATATCAACTCGTCGGTTCGAGCAGAACGGTTCGGACGACAGCGAATGGGCGGTTAGCTCAGGGGGAGAGCACTACCTTGACACGGTAGGGGTCACAAGTTCAAATCTTGTATCGCCCACCATTTGCGGACATGGCTCAGTTGGTAGAGCACAACCTTGCCAAGGTTGGGGTCGCGGGT
>JBKTHK010000067.1:0-9111 GCA_047240885.1 Slackia sp.
ACATAGGGGTCGCCTTGGCGGCGGGCAATAGGCCGGGGATTCTTGATGCGAAGACCATCGCGGCAACAAGCGTCATCGCCACGGCAAGCTCTACCGCGCTTATCTACGCTTCCGTGGTTTTGCAATCGGCGATTATGGCCACGGCGGGCATTGTGTTTTTCGAAATAGGCCATATCTGGATTGTCGTATTCTACGGGCTGGCCATCTGCCTTTTACCCACGCCCCGACATACGGCGATCGCTGCGGCATTCGGCATGGTCGCAAGCAATTTGCTAGAACAGGCAATAGGCATCCTGCCGCTTGAAGCAGGCATGACCGCCATGGCAACGCTTCCCCTCGTGGCGCTTGCGCTTTCGTGGATGCCCGCATCGCAACACCTCGCACGGATGCAGCATGCGTCTACGCCGTCAGACCTCGAAATCGCGCATCCGAGCGCTTTCCTTAAACCGACGCATGCGCTTTTCGCCTGCATCTTGGTATTCAGTATCGCTTCGGGATATGCACTCACGCTCAACGAAGTGGACAACGCCCCGAACCGCAGCCCCCTAGAATGGGCGGTCCTGTTCGCCGTTGCCGCGGCGATTGTCCTCGCCCGCAAACCGGGCGGAGAGGACGCGCTTTTCTCGTTTTCGGCGCTGCTCGTCATTGCAGGGTTTCTTGCCGCCCCGTTCACGTTCGACAGCAACGCCCCCATGGCAAACGCCCTGTTGCGCATCGGAAGAAACTGCTTCGACATCCTTTTATGGATGACCGTAGCCGCCATTGGCAAGCAAAACCCCTTCGCCCTGCTCGTCGCGCTTGGCATCGCAAACGCCGTGCGCGCCCTAGGAACCATCGTGGGAGCGATAGCAGGACATACGGCAAACGATTTCGTTTCCCTCGGCGGGCAAGAGGCGCACTTCATAACCGCCTGCGCACTGTTCGTGTTCATAGCGTTTCTTTGGCTCGGGTTTCGAATGTTCAGCTTCGAAGAGACCATCAACGGCGTCGAAAGCCCCGAAATCACCACGCAGCACAGCACCCACGAAGACTCCTTCGAAGAAAAATGCGCGCAGATCGGAGCTGCGCACGGGCTGACGGAACGCGAGACAGAGATATTCCTCTGCATGGCACGCGGACGCAACGTGGGCTTTATCCAGGAACACTTCGTCATATCGCGCAACACCGTGAAAACACACGTGAAGCGTATCTACAAAAAGCTCGACGTGCATTCGCAGCAAGAACTCATAGACCTGGCGGAAAGCAGCGCGGCGCCCGAATCGCAGCGTGTCTAGCCTCGCCTGAATCCCGTCACATTCATGCGAGCCACGGGATTGCCCGAAGAATCCGTCACATCAACGCGAGCGAAGCAGAGGGTTCGTCCGTCTTTCTCCACCCGACACTCGGCAACGAGCTTGTCGGTCTTCGCCGTCCCGAGAAAGTCTATGCTGCAATTCGTGGATACCGTAGGAGGATTGCCCACATTCGCCGCAACCGCGAAAGCGAAGTCTCCCATGGTGAAAGGCACGCCGCCCATAACCGACCCGAGGCCATTGCGATGATTGTCGCCCAGCAATAGCGAAACGCGGGAAAACCCCGGCCTTGCCTCTTCGATCGCTGTGCCGCACGCCACCGTGGCATAGCGATCGTTCGAAAAAAACGCGCGAATCTCCTCGAGCGTCGCTTCTCCCGAGATAACGATATCTGCCATTGCCAATCCTTTCCCTATGCCCTTCGCAAACCGCGTGTTACCGCTTTACCAAACGGCACGCGAAATAAAAACGGCTCCAGCATAACGCCGGAGCCGCAGATGTACCTGCTGTTCGACCTGCAACGACGCATGTCGAAACAGGCTCGAAACATTTATGCGTCCAGATGCTTGAACGCCTCGGGAACCTCTTTGAAGCCCTTTGACTTCACGGCAGCCACAATCATGCCAACGATAAACCACGTGACGCCCATCGCCCAGGTCATCGGCTGGAAGCCGGCAAACACATACGCCAGAATCGCGATGCCGATCCAGGGGCAGATCAGATACCTCACGATATCGCCAAAGCTCTTGCGCTGCTTTTCCTTGACGAAGAAGAGCCAGAAGGTGGCAAAGTTCAGCAAGATGAATGAGAACAGCGCGCCGAAGTTTACCAATGTGGCCAAGTCGGCCATACCGAGGATGCCAACCAGAATCAGCGCAACGACGCCGATAAAGATGGAGCCCACCCACGGGGTCTTGAACTTGGGATGCACCTTGCCGAAGATGCGGGGAATCACGCCGTCGCGGCCCATGGAGAACAGCAGGCGGGAAGCAGCGAGCTGCGCGTTCATGATGTTGGCGATGCCCACGGCCACGATATTGACCACCAACATAATCTTCATGAAGATGTCACCGCCAATGAGCTGGCAGCCATAGAAGAACGCGTTGTTGGCATGCTCTTCTGTCCACGAGGCCCAATCGGGCTGGATGAGCGAGGCCAGGTAGGTCTGGACGGAGAAGCACACGATAATGATGCCCAGGGCGATCATAATGCCGCGACCGATGTTCTTCTCGGGCTCGCGGGTTTCCTCGGCCAGCGTGGAAATGCCGTCGAAGCCCAGGAAGTTCAGCGCAGCAATGGAGATGCCAGCAGCGATGAAGGTGGGGGTGACCACCTCAGGCTGCCAGATCGGATCCATGTTGAACTCGCCAGCACCGCCGCCGCCCATGATGAAGTTGCAGCCCAGAGCCACAAACGCAATCACGGCCACAATCTCAACCGCGAAGATGACGAAGTCTACGCCGCGCGTCATAGAAACGCCGCGGATGTTCACGAACGTGTTGAATGCCACGAACACGATGACCCACAGCCACCACGGGCTGCCGGGAACCAGCAGGACACCCCAGGTTGCGACCATGGTGTAAAGCAGCGCGGGAGTGATGCAGTATTCCAGCAGAATCATCCAGCCGGAAATAAAGCCCACATGCGTATTCTAGCCGCGCTGCACGTAGGAATACACCGACCCCGCAATGGGAAAGCGCTTGCTCATGCACACGTAGCTCAACGCCGTAAAGCCGATAGCCACGAAGACGACAAGGTACACCAGGGTGGACATGCCCAAACCCTGCTGCTGCACCAAGCCCCAGATAGAATGCGGGGCAATGATGACCATGAACAGCACGCCGTACAAAACGACGTCCCACAGACCAAGGCCGCGACGCAGCTCCTGCTTGTAGCCAAACTGCTCAAGCGAGGCATTCGCGCCCTTGGCGGCAGTCTTGTTTTCCGCCATTAGACACCTTCTTTCGAATCCGAACCGACCTTCAGACGCGATCGAAGCCGGATGATCCATGGTGCCATCCGGCTTCGGTCTTGTCTGATTTGTTAATGTCGTGGATTCTATCACTTTGCTGCGCTAAAGCGAATGCAAAAAGCGCCGAGCAAAGTCCCCTTTTTGGGCCTTCCGCGGCAAGCGGTGCAATTGGCAGGGTAGGCGGCGAATTTGCCGCAGAAGCCGCGTTTCGGCACCCTACAAGCAATGAGCCCTTCGTCGCTGAACGCCTTCGAAAACAAAAGCGCCCCGCACTCGGCGCTCGTAAAAGCGAACGACGGCGCGGGGCGCAGCAAGCCTAGCCAGCGAGGATGAAGCGCAAACGACAATTATGGACGCGGAACCAGCGGCGCGAACTGGGGAAGCTTCGGCGTGCCGATGCGCAAGGAAAGCTGCACCTCGCACGGCTCGCAGCCCTGGCTAATCTCGACATCGGACTGAATGGACATATACATATAAGTCTCGACTGGATCCCAGCCCGTAACGTTCATAAGCAGACGCTGCAGCTCCTTCGAACCGTTCATGAGCGCTTCGTCATATTTAGGAGCGTTGGCATTGACGTACCATTTGTCATAGGTTTCAAGAACGGGCCAATGAAGCTCGAAGTTCTTGACCAGCTGAACCTTGACGGTGATCTCCGCAGGAATCTCAATGCCCGTGCCGCACAGTTCGCCGTCGCCCATGGCGGCATGCACGTCGCCCATCTGCAGCAATGCACCCGGAACTCGAACAGGCAGATACAGGCGAGTCCCCTTGGTGATCAGCTTGTTGTCCATGTTCCCGCCATGCGAGCCCACGAAACCGTCGATGACGTCTTCGCCGGCAGGAGCCGTACCAATGACGCCGATCATCGGGTTGATGAGAATCTTCACGCCGTTGAAATCCGCCACGCCATCTTTGATTTTAATTTTCTTGGTGCGATAGTCGGTGCCCTCGAAAAGCGGACCGCAGTGATCGTCGGTGGCAACGGTCCCTTCGTCAGCAACCTCGATTTCGTAGATATCCACCACAAGCACATCGCCCGGCTCGGCACCTTCGATATAAACGGGACCGGCTGCGGGATTGGCGAATCCGTACGTATAGTCCAAATCGGCCATCGTGGTCTTCTCGTCGGGAATACGATTGCTGAAGCAGTCTTTGGTAACAAACTTGAGCATCTCGCCCGGCTGTGCCGTAGCGCACGGCGCATTGTCCTTGGAAAATGCGTAAACCTGCTCTTCAATGACCTGCATGTCTTCCCCTTTCGCGCGAGCGCAATCGATTATCGGCCGTGCTCCTTGCAGTACGCAGCGGCCTTTCGGATGTCGTAGCGTCATGCATCCATTTTCGGGAATAGCGCACGACGGCATCTCTTTCCTCTTTCCACTATCGTACTTTCAAGCCGCAGGGTGAAGACCCTTCTTGCGGGTTCGGCAAAACAAGAAGACCGACGGACCGGTCTTAACCATGATGGTGCCCGCATCCTTAAGCTGGTAGAACAATCTCCCGACAACGACAGGGTTCGCCCCCGCTTCCGGCAACGCGTTTCGAGGTAACGCAGCAATCCACACCGCAGAATAAGCTGGGAGTTATTCTGCAAAAACCTTGATAAAAATTGGTTTCGAATCGGTAACGCTCGGCTACGAACCGAACAATCTCTGAACCCTCAGCCTACACTTTTCAATACCGCAATACTACAAGGCAGGAGGTGAGCGGCATGAGTGAGGCCGACCTTTTCGAAGTTGAGGGCACATTGCGCGGCGTGGGAATTCGGGTCCCCGAGGCAATCAAGCAATGTAGCGGAATATCGCTTTCCGGGCGTTGCGTGAAGTCGCTCGTCTTCTCGACCGACGTCGCCGTGATACGAAACTCCGACGCCGACGCCGTCTTGGCGTCTATCCGTTCGGCCAGCCCGCCATTACCCGGCGCTCCTCGCCGTTTCGGAAGTTCCCGTGCTCACCGGCGTGGGCGGCTCCTTACGACCGGACGGCGCGCAATCGATCCCAGCCGTTCATTCCGACATGCAGGGCGTAGCAGGCGTCGTAGTCCACGTCCACGGACCGCGCACCATCGCAGTGGCCGAACGCGTCGACGTGCCCATCGTGCCCGCCACGAAGCTCGATGCTTTGGTTCACGACCAGATTGCCGCGGAGCACGCATCGTCAATGTGGCCGCGGCAAAGAGCCGCCTATGTCGTAAGGACCTGCGCAGGGCCTATCCGAATCTCCCGATTATGGCGAGCGGCGGCCCAAGCGACGAGACCATCCTCGCCACGATAGAAGCCGGCGCAAACGCCATTTCTTGGACGCCGCCGAGCCTCCAAGAGCTTGAGCGACGCGTCATGAACCGCCACCGACAGAAAAACGACCTCACCTTTTTCGCCGCGTAGCTTGTTGCAACCCGGGCACCCCTGCACCTGATGCAGAAAAGCCGATTGCAGGCGTTCGCTAGAGCCGCACCCTTACCAACCCACCATCTCTCATAATCAGCCGCATAAACGAATCGAGGCCGTCAGCACCACACTGACGGCCTCGATTCGCATGTATATGCTGCCTGCGACACAGGGGTGATGGCAGCGTTTTTTGGCTATGCCCGGTCGAAACAAAGGGGGCATTGGGGGCAAATCGACCGGACCAGCGGTGAACCGTGCACCCAAACGGCGAAGGTGCGAAGCTGCGTCGCACCGCGCATCCTCTCTCGAAAACGGACACGCGCCTCTCTCTCGCGAGTCCGCCCTCATGCGCCGCCGTCGGGTAGACAATGCTGCGGCAATTTGGTTCAGCCATAAACCAAATCGCCGAGCCATGGGTGTCGCTTGGATGCCAGCCTCAATAGGGCGGGGATTCAGCGTTGTTTGCGCCCTGGCCAACATCGCAAAACGATTATGCAAACACCTCGCTCTTTTTGAAAAGGTATAAGGTATGTATACAAGTGGGATAAAACCTGGTGTATTTCCGCGTTTAAATCCATAAACCATATATAAACCCCTGATAAGAGCTCTGTTTTTTCTTTGAACAGACATCGAAAACTCCCCGAAAACATGCCGGTATCAACGTTATCGAGGCAATGCGGAAGACAAATATCAACGTATTACGCTACCATGTCGATGTTTTCAGAAAGCATTCGCGATGCGAAAGGCGCCGAATGGAACTCCTCTACTTCTACCTCACGGTCATCGTGCAGCTTATATCCGTCATTGCCTCAGCAGCATGCCTTGCCGTGTATTTAGTTTCCCATCGTCGAACGTTTCTCTTCGCGTTCTGGTCTTTCCTCTTCTACTTCATCGACGTATCGCTCATCTTCCAGGATGAGTTCGTCGGCATCGCGACAAACCTCGAATCCGATCCGCTCTATTTGACGCTTCGCTCCCTCGGATCCGTGGTTTCAGGCGGGGGCATATACATTTCGCTCTGGCTTCTTGTGTGCGATTTCGTCGGCGAAAAAAGAACGGTGCTTCTCGCTGCCCCTGGCGCGATGTTCGTCATAGGAAGCCTTGCTGCGCTCTTCCTCATCCCTTCAAGCCCTCTTGCCCGATTCGCCTTCTATTCCATGCGAACGCTGCTTTTGCTTTGGATAGTCGCATTCATCGCCTTCCGCTACATCACCACGCTCGACCCTACCGAACGGGGTAGAATGCGCCGCCACAAAGCGGTCTATTTCGCCCTCGCAGCCGGAGGAGCCTGCATCTTCTTCGAAGATATTGCTTCGTTTTTCTACGGAATATCGCTTTTCCCCGCAACACATTTTGATGGCGAACGAAATTATTCGGAAGAGGTTCTCATGCTTATCTGCGCAGCAGCTTCATGCGTAAGTGCCTACCGAGCGCTCTCTCTTCGCTACGAAAACCCTCCCACGCGAGAGGATGACCACGTCGAATCGGCGATCGAAGGCAACCTTGAGCTCTACGCCAAAAGGCACAGGCTCTCAAAGCGCGAGATGGAGGCGCTCAAGCTTATCCTCCTTGGCCTCGACAACCAAAATATCGCCTCCACCATGGGCGTTGCGCCAAGCACGGCGAAAGTGCACGTGCACAACATCCTCCAAAAGACAGGGCACCCAAACAGACAGGACCTTATCCAGGACTTCTGGCGCACGTGGTAGGACCCTCTCAGACCAAAAATCCCATCAGACTCCGTCGCCGCGTGGCAATTCGGACCATGGAGGCGGTTGCAACACGCGCATGTCCACCCGCAACGTCTGGGCGATAAGCCGCGAAATTTCGTCATCGGTAATGTCGGGTTTCGCTTTCATCAGTCCGACAACCCCGTACAGCACCAAGGCGAAGGTCTCCGGAACCATATCGATCTCCACGATTCGATAGGCGGTGTATTCCGAAACGATGTTTCGGCAAATGCAATCGACCGCTTCGCGCACGGCCTTCGCGGCGAATTCGTCACGCATCCCCAATTCATCGAGCACGCTAAACATTGGGCGCGGCTCGCCCGAAGACATATAGAGAACATGGCGAAACGTTGCAACGCATTTTCGCAGTTCGTCCGGGGTGTTCCCGAAAACCCTCTGCTCGTTCCACGTCGCCACACTCTCCACGATGTCTTCGACGTAATCCTCGACGACTGCCTGCACGACGGCATCCTTGTCCTCGAAGTAATAATAGAGAAGCGTGCGCGTTATTCCCGCCTCCTTCGCCACGGCGGCAAGCGTCGTCTTCTTGACCCCGTCACGTTCGAAAAGAAGTCGCGCGGCCAGCACGATATCACCAGGCACGCCTTGGCATCTTTTGCTCGTCCGCACGCATCGCGTAACCGTATGAATCGGCTCGGACCAGCCGCAATTCGCTACACTTGAATCCGAAAAGCCACGACAACCCTCCGAAAGCACGAGCTAACACAACGCTTCTCACAGAGTACTTCGAAAACGCCCTCCCTGGATACCTGCAGGAGAAGAAAGCGAGATCCGCATCGAAAATCGGGAGAACACGGCAGATGCCGACCTTCTTGCCGAAAAGAGGCAACCACCCGCAGCTTCTACTGTCATATCAAGCATCAATCGTCAAAACGCAAAAAAACTGGACTGATAGCATGCGAAAAACAGGGAACGTTCGATACCAGGAGGTGCTCCGTGTTTTTCTACGAACCCCTATCCGCAACCGCATGCGTCAGTGTGGTTCTCTACCTCATCTTCCTCATAGGCATGAACGAGCTCTCTCGCGCCAACAAATGGATCGGCGGGGTCCTGTTCATCGCCCTTCCCGCCGTTTTGACCGTCTTCGTCTGGCCCCACACCGCCGTCGAGGGCACAGGAGCCGGTACGTGGTTTCAATGGGTGAAAACGTACTCATGCCTCGCCGGAGCCATTCTGGGCTGGCTGATTGTCTACTTCCCCGCGTTCCAGAAGAAGTACATCGTCTGCATTCCGCCTGTCATCTTTGCAATCAACATCCTGGAAGCCTGCATCCGCGATTTTCAGCTTACGGGTGTCAACGGCATCGTGGACGGCTACATGGTCGTAGGAGGACCATGGAACATCATCAACGGCATAGCCGGCATCTTAAACGCCGTCTGCATCTGCGGATTCTTCGGCATCATCGTCAGCCGCGGTAAAAAGAAAGACTACGTCTGGCCCGATCAGCTGTGGTTCTGGATCACCGGATACGACCTGTGGAATTTCGCATACACCTACAACAGCGTTTCCGACCGCTCCATGTACTGCGGCCTTATCCTTCTTGCCGCATGCACCATTCCCGCTTTCTTCATCAAGCGTGGAGCCTATGCGCAACACCGCGTGCGCACCCTCGCCTTCAACATGATCGTCACGATGACCATCCCCTGGTTCTATCTGCACCCCGCATTCGTCGTCCACTCGACGAACAGCCCCGCCGCGCATATGACC
>JBKTHK010000068.1:0-8465 GCA_047240885.1 Slackia sp.
CCCGCTACAATACGCAGCTTTCGGCATCGTCGGAGTCATCTCCGCGGCAGCTATTCCTTCTCGGCTATCTCGCCATGGCGATAGGCCTCGAGCAGCGCGCCCAGATCGGCAATTTGGGCTTTAAGCTCTTTGCCCTTGTCAGTATCGGCAACCAGCGTGCGTTTCTTCATGCTTTCAACCACACGCGTGGAAGAGAATATGTCGAGCTCTTTCGCCACGGCAGCCTTCGTCGACTCCAACGGCTCATGCGCCGCCAGAATGATGTCGTAGGAATTGGAGATGAGCGTATATCCGGCAATACCCGTGGTAGGCTGATAAGCTTTCGAGAAGCCGCCGTCGATGGTCAGCACGCGCCCGCCGCATTTCACCGGGTCTTCGCCGTCTTTCACCTTCACCGGCACATGGCCGCACACGATGCGCGATGTCTTGGGATCGAGCCCGAAATCCTCGAAAATGCCCGCCATCACGGTCTCATCGTTCAAGAATGTATAGAACGGATTCTTCACCTCTTTGCGGGCGGCCTTGTCGGCGATCAGGTACAGCTCGAACGTCGCCATCTTGCTCTTCGCAAACAACGGAGACCCCTGACCGAGCCACATGTACCACATGAGGTCTCGTCCACGCTTGCGCATTTCGGGATCGGAATCGAAAAATCCCGCGCGCACATAACGCTCCATGACGTCATAAAGCGCCCGGCCTTTGTATTTTTCGCCGAAGACCTCCGTCTCCATAAGAGACCCGTCGGCGTTAAGCGGCACGCACGCATGGAAAAGCAGGTTGCCGTTATGAACTTTGTACAGGCTTCCCGCCTCAAGGAAGAACCGCATGTGACGCTGGAGCTTTTCGCAGTTCACGAACGCCTGCTCAAGGCGCTGCATGACCTCCTCCTCTTCGGGGGTCAAGCGATACGGGTCATCCGGGTCGACCGTGGGGAACACGGTGTCGGTCAGTTCGTATTCAATGCCGTCGACAACAACCGTGCCTCTGTCAAAATCGATTTTGTGCAAAAGCTTGCGGTCTTCAAGCCCGAATCCGGGGTTTTCATCAATAAGCTGCGCCTCCACCTTGAACTGGATGATGGCCATGGCCTTCTGAATTTTGACGTTAAGCTCCGTCTCCTGCGCGGAAAGGCCGGGGTTGCCCTTCAGGCCGAACGCCACGCAAGGGTCGTCCGCGTAAGCGGTTTGCGCGAACGATGCAAGCGGCAGGATGTTAATGCCGTAAGCATCTTCAAGGATGGAAAGGTTGCCGTATCGCGCGCAATTGCGAACCACGTGGGCAATACAACCGCGCTGACCGAGAGACGCTCCCATCCAGACGATGTCGTGGTTGCCCCATTGGATATCGAGCGAATGATAGCCCATGAGCATATCCATGATGGTATGCGGATACGGGCCGCGGTCGTAGATGTCGCCGACAATGTGCAGGTGATCGATCACCAAGCGCTGGATTAAAAGGCAGAGCGCTTCGATGAGGGCGGCACCGCGATTCGTCCCGATCACCGCATGGATGATGGCCGCGTAATAGGCCTGCTTGTCCACGCCGTAGCGGTCTTCGGTCATAAGCTCTTCGATGATGTAGGCGAAATCCTCAGGAAGTGCGCGGCGAACCTTCGACCGCGTGTACTTCTGGGCGGAGCGCTTGCAGACAGACACCAGCTGGGGAAGCACAGTCGCAAACCATTTCTCATGGTCTTCCACCTGGGACAGCACCAGCTCCATGCGCTCGCGAGGATAATAGATCAGCGAGGCCAGCGAGCGCTTCTCCTCCGCGCTCAGCGCATCGCCGAATACGTCCTCTATTTTCAGACGAATAGAACCCGACCCGTTGCGGAGAATGTGCGAGAAGGCTTCGTATTCCCCATGGATGTCGGAAGCGAAAAACTCGGTTCCCTTTGGAAGATTCAGCACGGCGCTTAGATTGATGATTTCCGCCGACGCCTTCGCGGCAGAGGGAAACGATCGGGAAAGAAGCTCTAAATACCGCTTTTCCGCTGTATCCATTGCGCATCTCCTTCAGCTCGGATAGAACACGTTCTATCCTATGGTACCGCCGCACAGGCAACGTCGCCCGAGACGCTGCCAAGCGGCGCATGCAAAAGCCAAACGGCGCAGGCACCAAGAGAAGCCGGAGCATATATGCTGGACATCAACCGCACCATCGCACAGGAGCTTTCCGTCTCCCCGCGCGGTCGAATCTGTCATCAAGCTGATAGACGAAGGCAGCACCATTCCCTTCATAGCCCGATACCGCAAAGAGGCCACAGGAGGCCTGGACGATACGCGACTTCGAACCCTCGAAGAACGCCTGACGTACCTTCGCAACCTGGAAGCGCGCAAGGCCGAAATCATCAGCTCCATCGAAGATCAGGGAAAACTCACCAATGAGCTGCGTGCATCCATCGAAGGCGCCACCATCATGCAGCGCGTGGAAGACTTGTACAAGCCTTTCAAGAAGAAGCGAGCGACCCGCGCATCGAAAGCGCGCGAAGCGGGGCTCGAACCGTTGGCCAACCTTATCCTGAGCCAGGCGAAAACGGGAAAAAGCCCGCTTGAAACAGCCGCCGAATTCGTCAACGCCGAAGGGGGCTTCGCCACGGCCGAAGCGGCCCTGCAGGGCGCCAAGGACATCGTGGCCGAAGTCATCGCGGACGACGCAGAACATACCGCCGCGCTGCGCGCCTTCACGAAAAAGACCGCAACGATGGCCGTGGAAGCGACCGACGGCGAGGAAAAGAGCGTCTACGAACCCTACTACGATTTTTCCGAGTCCGCGCAGCGCATACCGAACCATCGCGTGCTCGCCATCAACCGAGGCGAAAAGGAAGGCAAGCTTCGCGTTCGCGTGCGCACGGACCAAGATGCCGCGATCGATCAACTGGGCCGTCGCATCGTCCGACGCAACGGGGTCTTCGCCGAGGCTCTCGACGAAGCGATCGCGGACAGCTACAAACGCCTCATAGCCCCTTCGCTCGAGCGCGAGCTGCGCAGCGAGCTTACCGAACGGGCGCAAGCCGACGCCATACGCGTCTTCGCCAAAAACACCGAAAGCCTTCTTCAGCAGCGCCCGTAAAAGGCGCGCGCATCATCGCGCTCGACCCGGGATACCGCACGGGCTGCAAAGTGGCCGTACTCGACGAGTTCGGCAAGCTGCTCGATTACACCACGGTCTACCCCACCTCCGCGCCGCGATGTCGAAGGGACGAAGAGAACGCTCGACTCCCTGGTCAAACGCCACCGCATCAACACCATCGTCATCGGCAACGGCACGGCAAGCCGTGAAACCGAGGAGGTAGTGTCGGAATTCATCGCGCAATCGTCCGACGAGCTGCGCTACACCATCGTGAACGAAGCGGGGGCATCGGTGTATTCCGCGTCCAAGCTCGCCAGCGAAGAATACCCCGACCTCGACGTAACCACGCGCGGAGCCATGAGCCTGGGGCGCCGTCTGCAGGACCCCCTGGCCGAACTGGTGAAAATTCCACCCCAGTCGATCGGCGTGGGACAATACCAGCACGACCTGAACCAGACGGAGCTCGATCGTGCGCTCGGCGATGTGGTGGAGCGCGTCGTGAACCGCGTCGGAGTGGACCTGAACACCGCAAGCGCAAGCCTGCTCGGCTACGTTTCGGGCATCTCGCCCGCCGTCGCGAAAAACATCGTCGCCTACCGCGAGGAAAACGGCGCCTTCACCGATTGCAAGCAGTTGAAGAACGTCCCCAAGCTCGGGCCTAAGGCGTTCCTCAATTGCGCAGGATTCCTCCGCATCTCGGACGGCGCCAACCCTCTTGACGCCACAAGCGTCCATCCCGAAAGCTACGCAATAGCAACCGAGCTGCTCAAGCGCGCAGGCGTCAAACCCTCGGCTCTCGCCGCAGGAGGCGTCCGGATATCGCCAAGCGCATCGGAAACGTTGCAACCTTGGCGGATGAACTCGGATGCGGTGTCCCCACCCTGCGCGATATCGTCGCCGAACTCGAAAACCCGGCCGCGATCCACGCGATGACGCACCGAGGTCGTGTTCAGCAAATCGGTAACGAGTCTCGACGACCTGAACGTCGGCATGGAGCTAACGGGCACCGTGCGCAACGTGGTCGATTTCGGCGCCTTCGTCGATATCGGCGTGAAGCAGGACGGCTTGGTGCACATATCCAAGCTGTCAGATCGCTTCGTCAAGCATCCGAGCGAAGTCGTTTCCGTCGGCGACACCGTCACCGTCTGGATCGAGAAAATCGACAAAGAGCGGGGCAAGATATCGCTCTCTATGGTGAAGGAAAAATAACCGCTACAGGGCCGCTTCGCGCAATCGAGACGGCCCTGCCCCCGATGGGAGACGGCTGCCCGCATCGACAAACGCCACGAATCCTCTCAAGATGAGTAATAACCGAGGGGAAGGTGGCAACTATGGCTGCACAGGGGAAGCACCATCGTTTCATCTACATCGCCACGGCTTTCGTGGCGCTGCTTTTTATGGGCCTCATCTACGCATGGTCTCTTTTCGTAGAGCCCATCGAGACCGATTTCGGCTGGGAGCGAGCTCAGACATCGCTCATTTTCACACTCTCCATGATCTCTTTCAGCGTAGGCATGGTCGTTGCCGGCATCATCGAGCAACGCTTCAGCCCTCGCATCGTCATGGTGGCAACGGCGATTATCATCGCCGGCGGATTCATCGCCGCCGCGCAAACCACCACGCTGCTCTGGATTTACATCACCTACGGCATCATCGTCGGCTTCGGCGTGGGCGTCGGCACCGATTGCGTCATGAGCGTCGCCGTCAAATGGTATCCGGACAAGCAGGGCATCGCATCGGGCGGCATGCTCATGGGCTTCGGCATGGGCGCCATGCTTTTGAGCCCCCTGGTTACGGTTCTTCTCGGCAAGCTCTCGTGGCAAACCACGTTTTTGATTCTAGGAGTCGTTTTCGGCGTTGTCATGCTTGCCGTCGCACTCATCGCGAAACTGCCTCCTGCCGAATTCGCAGCAAGCATGCAGAGCGCATCGAACGGCGCGCAGCCCCATGAGCAGAAGCGCGATTACTCCGCCGTCGAGATGATCAAGACCCGTTCGTTCCAGCTGGCATTTCTTTGGCTGATTCTCGTGAGCAGCGGAGGCCTCGGCCTTATCAGCCAGGCGGTTCCTCGCCGCCGAGGAAGTGCTCTCCGCAACGGGAATGGACGCCGCCGCAAGCGCCATGATGGCAACGGCAGCCATGGGCGGCATCTCCTGTGCAACGGATTCGGACGTCTGCTCTGCGGACTTGTGTGGGACAAATTCGGCTACCGCATCTCGTTTCTGTGGATATCCATCGGCTTTGCGCTTTCCATGCTTCTGTGCGGCGTGGCCGTCATGCTCAGCAGCTTCCCGCTCATTGTGGCAGGGTTCATGCTCCTCGGTCTTGTGTACGGCGGCAACATGGCCTCCATGGCCGTTATCAGCAGCAGCTTCTTCGGCCCGAAGTATTTCGGCATCAACTACGCCGTCGCAACGCTGCAGATGATCGCATCGGCCTCGGCGGGCCCGCTGGTGCTTGCCACGCTTCAAACCTCGACAGGCTCTTACGGCCCCGCATTCTGGGCGTTTTTGGCCGTAGCCGCAGCAGCGCTTGCACTTTCGTTCGCCATCAAGCCACCCCAAGAGACAAGCGAACAGTCAGCGCAATCTTAAGCAAGGGCGTTTCGTCTCGTTCTCTTCACCCCGCTGTCTTTATAATGGGAGAACCGAATCGTTAGGAGCCCATTATGAACGTGACCGTCTTCGCCGCGCGCGAACAAGACCGCCCGCAAGCCGCAGCGTTGGCCAAACGCCTCGGTGCAGAACTGACGGTCAACGAGGTAGATGCGTTGCAGGCTCCCTTGGAGCTGCGCATTGGCGAAGAAGGCCTTTCCCTCGTTGGAGACAGCATGGTTTTGCGCGCCGATTTCGTCTCCATGCTGCCCCGTCTGCGCCCCGGCAAGCTACAGGGCGAGATGCTGGTTCGCGCGGCGAAGCTCAAAGGCGTTCCTTCCCCAAAGGCGTTCGATGCCACAGCGGGCTTCGGAGAGGATTCTTTGCTTCTTGCCGCGGCAGGATTCGACGTCACGCTGTACGAGAACGATCCCGTTATAGCTGCGCTTCTGCAGGATGCTCTCGAGCGAGCAAAGACGCACCACGAACTTGCCGGCATCGTGAAGCGAATGCATTTTCACGAAGGAGACAGCATCGGCGCGTTGAAACGCATGGCCGAGGCTGATTCAGCTGACGAAATGCCCGACATCGTATACCTCGACCCCATGTTTCCCGCAAGAAGCAAAAGCGCCGCCGTGAAAAAGAAATTCCAGCTGCTCCATCATCTCGAGCGCCCATGCAGCAATCAGGAAGAAATCCTTGAAGCGGCCTTGAGCGTACATCCGCGCAAAGTGATTGTGAAAAGACCCATCAAAGGGCCGCATCTCGCCGATAGAAAGCCGAGCTATTCCCTTGCTGGAAAAGCCGTTCGCTATGATTGCATCGTCCCTCCGCCGCAGACTGATTAACCTTCGCGGAGAACAAGAAGAACAGCGCCGCAGCCGCCATGGAAGAACCCCGTTGAAGAAAGCGAGCGTTATCGTGGGAAGCAAAAACGTTCCGCCTGGGCTAAAGAGACTGCCGAATTCAAAGCAAGCCTTGGCGGCATGGATGACATCTTCGCACGCGAAGAGCAACGTAATGCCCGTCGATCGCAAGAAAAAGAGGCGGCGCGGCGTAAAAAAGCGTGCGAGTCAAAGAGCCGCTACGCCTCTCGTTACGAAGCGCTCGATGCCATCGCCTCATGCGCAGAGCACGGCACCACAGGACTGCAATGCTATCGATGCCCGCACTGCAACGGATGGCATCTCACATCGCATCCGCATGAGGAATAGCAACTTTACATTGTATAGAAATATATCGAACTGGCCTTATGTCTCAATCATAAAAAAGAAGGCACAGGAGCCATCATAGCCTTTCATGCGAAAGGCCCAAATACGAACCAAAGCCTATCGGCGAAAGATACTTAGCGAGCCTGCTAGCGACGTGAGCTCTTCGTCCTCTTCGTCCCCGGCTTAAATATCGAAATAGCGAAAAGGGTGGCCACCCCTAGAAGCGCAACCCCCACCGACGCCACCGAGTACGGCATAACAGAAAATCCAACGATCACAAAAACGCTCAACGCCCACTTCGCCACAAGCCAGCCATGCTTCGCAAAGCCCCACGATGTGAAAAAACCATACAGCACGGCCGTAGACATAAGAAGCGGTATGCACGGCGCAATGAAGCGTTCCCGAAATGCCTCGACCGCCATCGACGCATCGAGGCCCGACAGCCCAAGCCCTTCGCCGCCGTCAAGCGGCAAAACGAAAAGCACGAGGAATCCGCCCAGCCATACGGATGCCGCCAACAGGTGAACGCAATCTATTATTCGCTTGGCGGTTCTGTTCGCCTTGGGGATAATCATGAGAACTAATCGTCTCCGTCCCCGCCGTCTGAATCGTCGTCGCCGTCATCATCCTGAGAAGCAGAATCTTTCTCGCCTGCCCCCTCGTCGTCCTGAGAACCGGAATCTGAAGATTCCTCGGAACCGCCAAGGGCCTCTTGCGCAACAACGTCCACCGCCTCCTCGACGGAGCAGCCGGACAAAGCGGCCAATCCGAACAAGCATGCAGCGCACGCAAGCATTGCAAACAAGAAGGACAAGGCTGTACGGTTTGCGGTCTTCATAATCTGCCTCCTTCGACCAGGATTGAAAGGTGACGCATCGCATTATTTTCCGCAGCGATTCAGACACCGCCTTCAATGAGCAGCAGCGTGTGCGCGGCATCTTGCGTAGGACCCATTCTATGCACGACACCTTGGGCGCATCTTACCATGCGCCGATATGAAGAGCCCCGCAGCATTCGTCAAGTAGAAAAACAGAAGACGAGCGGCCGCCCGGCGCTTCACGCGTCTGAAGCCGAAGACTCACCCAGGAAACGCAACCTCCGTCCAATACCATGGCCTCCACCCTCTGCCAGAAGAGGTATTTTCGGTTACGAACCCTCGTCCATGACACGGAAATCTTACGATTTGCAAAACACCGGGTCAGAAAGGCGTGCGCAATGCCATGCAGATAAACAACCCGTGTTATTCCTTTTTCGGGTTCATACCGAAAAAACTTTGCAAAGCAGGGGCATTGAACGCCCCATTCTCACGGCATAAAAAAATGGAACGGGTCGAAACCCGTTCCATTTCATCGTGCGACCATGTACGGGCAGCGCTCTTCTATTCCTGGAAGGTGCGCATGCCGGCATGAAAACGCCGTTGCCGCATTAAGCGATCGGCGGGGTGCCTTCGAAGTTGCCGAAGATGGCGTCGATCTGGATGGCTGCGCCCATGGGGAGGTTCGCAACGCCGACGACACGACGAGCAGGGGCTCCCTCGGGGAAGAATTGAGCATAGACCTCGTTGACAGCGTCCATGTCAGCCATGTCC
>JBKTHK010000069.1:0-8345 GCA_047240885.1 Slackia sp.
ATGCGCGCATGATCGAAGAGATGCTGCGCAACCTCATGGAAAACGCTATTCGATACAACGTCGACGGAGGGAAGGTCGATGTGTGCGTGGGACGAAACGCTCAGGGCGTTCCGTTCGTCCGCGTCGCCGATACCGGCATGGGCATTCCCGAGGACATGCGCGAGAAGGTATTCGAGCGATTCTTCTGCGTGGACGAAAGCCGTTCGAAGGAAACGGGCGGCAGCGGGCTTGGCTTAGCCATCGTCAAGCATGCGGCACAGCTGCATGGCGCATCAGTTTCCATTTCTGAGAATAAGCCGCGCGGCAGCGTGTTCGAGGTTCTTTTCCAGCATTAGGTGCTCGCTTCGTGCTTCCGGCCGATTCCTGCTTGTCCGGAGGCGCTTTCGGGCCAGGGCGCTTGCATTCGCCTGTTTGCCTCGGCCTGTCACGCGGAAATCTTTTTCGTTTGTCCGTTTTTGGAGCCTATCACCTCGCATCCCGCTCGGCTACACTGATCCCTATTGGTAAATGCGGGTGAAAGGTAGGTGCCGTGAGGCTTCTTGAAGAGCGTATTCAACGCGATGGCGTGGTGAAGGCCGAAGGCGTGTTGAAGGTCGATAGTTTTCTGAATCATCAGATGGACATCTCGTTGTTCAACGAGATGGGCGCAGAGCTCAAGCGTCTTTTCGCGGACGCTCCCATCAACAAGATCCTAACCATCGAGGCTTCAGGCATCGGCATTGCCGCTATCGTGGCGCAGCACTTTGGCGTGCCGGTGGTGTTTGCCAAGAAGGCGCAGAGCATCAATCTCGATGGCGAGATGTACACGACGCGCATCCAGAGCTTCACGCACGGCAAAATATTCAACGTGATCGTTTCCAAGAAGTACATCGGTCCTGAGGACCACGTACTGATCATTGACGACTTCCTTGCGAACGGCTGCGCGCTCGATGGCCTGATCGAGATTGTCGAATCCGCGGGCGCTACCGTCGAGGGTATCGGCATTGCCATCGAGAAAGGCTTCCAGCCTGGCGGCAAGAGTCTGCGTGAGCGCGGGTATCGTCTCGAGTCGCTCGCCATCGTTGATGCGATGGACCCTGAGACGGGGGAGCTGACGTTTCGCGAGCAGGATGGCGAAACGGGTTCTCGCGCCGGCTTGGGAGGCGTTGTGGAGTGCGATGCAGATCATATCGCCGAAGCGTGTGCGGCCGTCGAGAATGCGGGAAGGTAGCCAATGGCGTTCAAAGGGTTTTCCAAAGGAAAGGCGTTCGACCATGCGAGCCTGTTCCAGCTCGATGGTGACATTCCCCTGTTGAGGGCCGTTCCGTACGGCATTCAGCATATTCTGGCAATGTTCGTATGAATCTTGCCCTTTACGATCGTGGCGGTTGCGGCCGCCTGAGCGATGTCCAGACCAGCTCTCTCATCCAGGGCGCCATGCTCATTGCGGGCATTGGCACGCTTATTCAGCTGTTCCCTCTGTGGCGCATCGGCAGCGGGCTGCCGATTGTCATGGGAATCAGCTTCACGTTCGTGACGGTGCTATGCGGCATCGTTGCCACGTACGGGTACAATGTTGCGATTGGGGCCATCATCGTGGGTGGCATCCTCGAAGGCGTTCTCGGCCTTTTCGCGAAATACTGGCGCCGCCTCATTTCTCCCATTGTCGCCGCCGTCGTGGTCACCTCTATCGGCTTTTCGCTGCTCAACGTCGGTGCCGCATCGTTCGGCGGCGGTACCGGGTCTCCCGATTTCGGCTCCCCGCGCAACCTGCTGCTTGGGTCGGTCGCCTTGGTGTCGTGCCTGATTTTCCAGGTGCTTGCAAAGGGCAAGACGAAGCAGCTTTCCGTTCTGTTCGGCCTGATTGTGGGCTACGTGGCGGCAATTTTCCTGGGCGCGGTCGATTTCTCGGCGTTTCAGAATCTGCAGCTTCTCGCAGCTCCTTCCTCATGCCGTTCGCACCTGAGTTCAACCTCGCCGCCATCGTTTCGGTGACTGTTATCTTCCTGGTGTCTGCCGGAAACCATCGGCGACACTTCGGCCGTTTCGCTGGCTGGTCTTGGTCGCGATGTAAAAGAGCGCGAGCTTCCGCTCCATTGCCTGCGACGGCTTCACCAGCGCGCTTTCCGGCTGCCTGGGCTGCCTTCCTGTGACGTCGTTTTCCCAGAATGTTGGCCTTGTAGCCATGACGAAGGCTGTCAATCGTAAGGCCACGACCGGCGCGGTCATCATGATGCTGTGCGCGTTCCTGCCTGTGGTCAGCGCGGTGTTCCAATCGCTTCCCGAGGCTGTCTTGGGCGGTTGCACGGTCATGATGTTCGGCAACATCATCGTGAGCGGCTTCCAGATGGTTGCGCGCGCCGGGTTCTCTCAGCGCAACATTCTCATCGCGGCGCTTTCGCTTTCCATCGGCATCGGGTTTACCCAGGTGTCCGACATTTTCGTCATATTCCCCGAGCTTGTGCGCAGCGTGTTCGCCGATAACTGCGTGGCGGGCGTGTTCCTCGTTGCCGTAATTGCCAACCTAGTTCTGCCGAAAAACATCGCTATCGACGGGGCGCAGATCGAAGGCGAAACGCGTCAGTCGGAGCTTGACTCCGAGAAATCCGGCGAAGGTGAGGAAGCGGCTTTCGAGCCTCTTTCGGCCGATGCTGCGTTCGTCGAAAACGAGAAGACGAGCTCCCATTCAACAAGCTAGGATGCACACTCGTTCAACTGGCACGGACGTGCGCTTGTCGGGCTGCTTCGGACGTGCGTCCAGCTAGCTCGGGCTTGAGCCCAGCCAGCCAAAGCGTGCGCAGGGGTCGTCGTCTTGGGTGACGGAGCGGTTCGCATTGATGAAGCCATATAGAAGGATGCCGCTCGGGATTGCAGACCGAGCGGCATCTTTGCGTTTGCCGTAGCGGCCGCAGGTTCGCAAGCAAACTCGCGGCCGTCTCTTCAACGGCGGAGCAGGTATGTCGGCGGCGAACGGGTTTATCAGCGGCAGAGCAGGTCTATCGGCGATGAATCCATGCTATTTCGTCATTGCGTGTATTTCCGGTGCGCAAAACGCCGAGATAGTATTGATTGAACGGTAGCCCGCCTTTGCAGAGGTCGAAGATACGCTCGAGAGCGGCATCGTCTGCAGGCGGCGCGTTTCAATCGTTGCGCACGGGTTCTCGGACGGTCTGTTGGCGAGGGGTCTTGGGCGGCCCGTTGCTGGCATGTCCTGGACGCGCTCCGTTGCTAGCATGGGTCCTCGGGCGGTCTGTGAGCGGCGTGCAGACGGAGCTTGCGGCTGCGGCTGTTTCGTGCCAATCCGGCAACGCGGTTTTTCGCGGGAAGCTTCCTGAAAGAAAAACGAGTAGAATGGCAAAAGTACGCCCAAAAAGAGAGAGGATGGGTTCAATGTCCAATACGGATTGTCTGGTCGAGGTTGACAAGTTCATCGATGAGAATTGGGAAGACATCGTCGATGAAATCGCAATGCTCGTTTCTGTTCCAAGCATTGCGGATTTCGTCCGTGCGACTCCCGAAGACCCAAGCGGCCCTGAGGCACACGACGGGCTGCGTGCCGCGGTTGATCTGGCGGCCCGTCTCGGCTTCGATGCGAAAGACGACGCCGGCCAGATAGGCATAGCCGACCTGGAGGGCGAAAGCGATACCATGCTGGGCATGATTTGCCATTCCGACGTGGTGGCCCCCGGTATCGGCTGGACGCTCGATCCCTGGACGTTGCTGCGCAAGGACGGTTTTCTTCTGGGGCGCGGCGTCCTTGATGACAAAGGCCCGCTCGTTGCGTCTCTGTACTGCATGAAATTCTTCAAAGACAAGGGCGAGAAGCTTCCGTACACGCTGCGCATGCTCATCGGCACCAATGAGGAAACGGGCACCATGCGCGATGTCGCATATTATCTCGAAAATTATCCCGCTCCTGCTTTCACGTTCACGCCGGACGATATGTTCCCTGTTTGCTACGGGGAAAAGGGCGGTTTCGACGGCCTGATGTGCTCGAAGCAATTCACCGGCGGCAATATTATCGACTTCACGACCGTGGGCTTCCCAATGCCGTGCCGAGCCAGGCAACCCTGGTTGTCCGTGCAGACGCAGAGGCCCTTCCTGCTGCGGACAATATCGACATCTACGCCGAAGGCGATTACGCGATGCTCGTGGCAACCGGGCGAGGCGGGCATGCCTCCATGCCGGCGGGCACGGTGAACGCCATCGATTTGTTGGTGCAATATGCCCTCGACAACGCGCTGTGCACCGAAGAAGAGAATGTTTTCTTGCGCATGATCGGTCGCATCATGGCCTCTACGGACGGAAGTTCCGTGGGAATTGACACGTGCGACGGCTTTTTCGACCCCCTTACGTGTATCGCGGGAACCATTCATTTCGAGGAGGGTCGCCTGAAGCTCACCATCGATATTCGATTCCCCACGTCCACGAGCAAAGAAGACCTCTTGGCGAAGCTCGCTCCGGTGGTCGAGGAAGGGGAGGCGACCATCGAGAACACCCTGCTCATGGAGCCTTTCCTGATGAAGCCCGATAGCCCGGCCATCGTGGCTCGTGAGTCGTATCGCGAGGCTACGGGTCTTGACGGCGAACCGTTCACCATCGGCGGCGGTACGTACGCGCGCGAATTCCGCGCTGCTAGCTTCGGCCCCGAAGACCCCCATGACGAAGATCCCGAGTGGGTCGGTCCGATGCATGGCGCAGATGAAGGGATTTCCGAAGAGAGCCTGAAGCGCGCAATGCGCGTCTACATTCTCACGATCAAGCGCCTGATGGAAATGGATCTTTTGGCGTTGAGTGAATAGCCGCAATTGCATCGGTTGTTTTTACGCCGAGCTTCGTTTATAATTCAACTTCGCGCCCGAGTGGCGGAATGGCAGACGCGGCGGTCTCAAAAACCGTTGTCTTTGACGTGCGAGTTCGAATCTCGCCTCGGGCACCATTCGCATCATTCGAACCCACTGAAGCAGCAATGCTCGGCGGGTTCGCTGTTTTCGCTCGTATTTTAGTCGGGTGGTTTATCGAGGAAGAGGGAAGGGCCATGAGTCAAGGCATCACGATGAAGCGAAGCGAATCGATCGCGTTCAGCGGGCTGTCCATAGCTTTGTTGACGGTATGTTCATGGGTGAGCATTCCCATCGGCCCGATTCCGTTTACGCTGCAGACCATGATGCTTGCGTTCATTGTCGTGCTCTTTCCGCCGCGAGAAGCCCTGATGAGCGTTCTGGGGTATCTGCTCATTGGCGCGATCGGCGTTCCGGTGTTTTCCGGAATGACGGGCGGCCTTGCTTCCATCATGGGACCGACGGGCGGGTTTCTTATAGGGTTCGGCGTGGGGACTGCCCTCGCGGCTCTCGTTGCTTCGCTTTGGAAGGAGCCTAAGGATAGGGTGCCGCGCCTGATGCGCGAAGCGTCATTCGCCGCGTTGCTCCTGCTCTGCTCGTATGCGTGCGGTTTGGTGCAGTTCATGGCGGTCACCGGCATGGGGCTGCTTGCGGCGTTCGCGGTGAGCATCGCCCCGTTCATCGTGTTCGATGTTGCGAAAATGGCGATTGGGGCAAGCTTCGCGCATATGCTAAAAGCCGCGCTGCCCGCCTTTCGCCGTAAAAAAGCCTAGATGCATGCAGGTCGATAGAAGCACGAAGGCGCCGACGGACAGCGTTGGCGCCTTCGTTGTGTAGGGGGTGCCATTGCGCAGCAAGCGCACGGCGCGTTTCCAGGCTTGCTACAGGAGCGGAACGGCAACCGTCAAGGGCACGGCGGCCATGACGATCAGGTAACGCAGGATGAATCCGCCGGCTAGAACCCCCACGTCGGATACGAAGCTAATCCAGTGGGCTTTGCGGCTTTCCTCGAACTCTTTCGCGCTGAAGAACAGCAGCCACGTTTCCAGGGCGGTGGGAAGAATCAGTCCTACGCCCACGAGGCCGACCCAGAAGAGGATAGCCCATTCGCCAGAGATGAGGCTCGCGATCGAAGTGGCGCCTGCGGACATGGCCGAGATGAGGAGCAGGATGGGCAGAAGCGCATTGTTCCACGGCGGGTAGGTTTGGCACACGCCCAGCAGCGCGCCGGTGTAGGCCGCGACGCATAGCGATGCGATGACACCAGCGATATCAAGCCATACGGGGATGCTGCGTTTGAGAATGTCGAGCACCGCGGCGGCGATTGCGATGACCATGAAGACGCTCAGGAAGACGACGCCCCACATCAGCGTTGCAGAAGAGCTGAGCATATCCCAGGCTATGGCGCATACGCATATCGGGCGAATTTATGCGAAAACGGGCCTTCATTCGCGCCAAGAGATTCTTGATTATGTGCGCAATCACGTAGATTGACGCGTGCTCTTCCTGCCGGCGTTGTAAAATTCATAAGATTGCAGCTCATGCTGCCATGACGCACGCGCCACCGCGCGTGCGATTCGTGTTGATGCTTTGTCCCCGCGAACGGCGGTCGCGAACCGCCGTTCGACGCGAGGGGGTTGCGCCGCTATTGCGGCTGATAGATTCGGAGGATTTCGTCAATGGCTCAAGGGGCGTATGTTCTGGCGTTCGACACCGCAAACGAAGTGGTTGCCGTCGGCATCGGCCGCGTTGGCGCGCTGGGAGAGACTGGGCGCGCGGCGGTAAAGAGACCTTGCTTGCAAAGCGATATCGTCGCCGTAAGGGAAGTTGCTGCGCATAGGGCGAGCAACACCGTTCTTCTGCGAGAGGTCGACGCCGCTTTGGCTGAGTCGAGCGTTTCGAAAGATGAAATCGCAGCGGTGGTGTGCGGGCGCGGCCCGGGAAGCTTTACCGGCGTGCGCATCTGCATGGCAACGGCGAAGGGCATGGCGTCGGCGCTCGAAGTGCCGCTTCTGGGCGTATCGACACTTGACGCCGTGGCTTGGAATGCATGGGCAGACGGGGTTCGCGGCCGAGTTTTGGTTGCGGCCGATGTTATGCGCAAGGAGGTCTATCCCGTTCTTTTCGATATCGACGACAAGGGCGTCGTGCGCCTGACCGCCGACACGGTGGTCAAGGCTGCAGACGCGCCCGCGTGGGTCGCGGAGGCATTGCGGACCCTTGGCGAGGGCGACGTGCAGGTGGTCGATGCGATTCTGGGCGACGCCCTCGTGAAGTATGCAGGCGTCTTCGAGCCGCTGGCAAGCCTTGCGGATGAGTCGTTGTGGGCAGTAAGCGGCCGCGGCTTGCTTCTTGCCGATCGGATGGGGGGCGATCCCGCCACTTTGCTTCCCGTGTACACGCGCCTCTCCGATGCCGAGGAGAACGAGCGAATTCGCCTGGCGAAAGAAGATGGCAACAAGAATCTTCGGACGGGGGTCCAGCTGTTTGAGGGTTCACAGGATGCGCGTCCCCTTTCGTATCGTCCCCTGGATGCGGCTCATGCGGCGGCTGTGGCCGCGCTTGAATCCGTCGCCATGGGAAGCGACGCCTGGAAAGCCGCTCTTGTCGCAGACGAGCTGCCTCGCAAAGACCGCACATGGTGGGTGCGTTTGACAGCCTACGCTTGGGCTATTGCGGCCGGATGGGTCGGATGGCCGGGCGCAGACCTGGTCTTCGATGACATATCGTCGTCGAGGCATTGCCGCCGAGCTTCTTTCCCTGGTCGCTTCTGATGCGCGCAATCTTGGCGCAGCCGAGATGACCCTGGAAGTTCGCGCGTCAAACGTCGGCGCTCAAACGTTCTACGAACGCATGGGGCTGCGCAATATCGGAACGCGTCCTCATTATTACAGCGACAGGGAAGATGCGGTTATCATGACGGGGCCTTTGCCCGAGGCCCGTCGCGATGTCGCAGGCATGCGTCTGCATGTGGATGATGTCGCCAAAACGCCGGCGGAGGCATCAGGAGGATATTGCTCCCATCCCTTGATTTTGGCCATAGAGAGCTCGTGCGATGAAACCGCTGCCTCCGTCGTCGATGGCGACGGCGTTTTGCGTTCGGACGTGGTGGCTTCCCAGATCGACTTTCACGCGCGTTTCGGCGGCGTGGTTCCCGAAATTGCGAGCCGCAAGCACATTGAGGCCATCTGCGGCGTATGCGACGAGTGCCTTGATTCGGCCGCGCGCAGCCTTGGTGCAAGCCGCCTTCGCTGGCGCGACCTCGATGCTGTTGCGGTTACGTATGCTCCCGGCCTCGTAGGGGCTCTCGTGGTAGGCGTTGCGTTTGCGAAGGGCGCCGCATGGGGCGCTGATATTCCGCTTATCGCGGTGAACCACCTCGAAGGCCATTTGTACGCGAACAAGATCGCGACGCCCGATATTCAGCCTCCCATGGTGGTGTCGCTCGTGTCGGGCGGTCACACCATGCTGGTGCATGTGAAGGATTGGGGCGATTACGTTACCATGGGGTCCACGATCGACGAT
>JBKTHK010000070.1:0-8238 GCA_047240885.1 Slackia sp.
ACCCCATGCCTATTACACCGAAAACGCGGCCCTTGCACTGTCCAAGCGGGCGCGTGGATTCGTACCCCCACTGGCCTTTTCGCATAGCGGCATCCTGCTCGTTGATGCGACGGAGGCACGCGAGCGCAAGCGCTATCGCGTGATCGCTCACGACCTCCGTTCCGTATCCGGGAACATTGCATACGGCCACCCCGTGCTTCGTCGCCGAAGATACATCGATTTCGTCGTAGCCCGTTCCCGTCCTGCTAATAACCTTGAGACGCGGAGAGAGCGCTTTGATGACTTCGTCGGTGAATTCCCCGTACGAGGAGATAACGCCGTCGACATCGTGCACGTGTTCAAGAATGTACTCGGGGCTTTTCCCGTCGAAGCGTTGTATGGCAATTCCCTCTTTGCGACACAAGCCATCCTCAAGTGCGCAATCGGGAAAATCGAATCCTACAATGGCTATCTTCATGTGCACCGCCCCTCCTCAACTGCATTTTCGAGCATTGACATGTATCGGTGTATTCGCCGACGCGTATCTTATCTACTCGCCGACCTTGGCAATGAATTCAACCTCTACGAGAGCCCCTTTGGGAAGCCTCTCCACGGCAACAGCCGACCGAGCGGGCAGATGATCTCCGAAAGAACGCGCGTACACGTTGTTGAACGCCGCGAAATCGCCCATGTCGTCAAGAAAACATGTCGTTTTGACAACCTGGTCAAAACCGATTCCTGCGGATTCGAGAATCGCTCCCATATTCCGCATGACCTGCTCCGATTGTTCCTCCACCGTCTTCCCAACAAGCTCTCCCGTTTGCGGATCGAGGGCGATCTGGCCCGATGCAAACAAAAATCCTCCCGCAACGACACCCTGTACGTAAGGACCTATTGCCGCAGGCGCTTTTTTCGTTGCAATCGTCTTCATGGATACCCCTTCCAACCGAAGCATGCGGCAATCGCGCTCGCATGCGCTATGCGGTTTCCGTCATACGTCTTTTTCAGCCGCTCATCGACTTAAACAGATATACTACTTTACTACACTAAATTGATAAAGCATTCGACCGAGGAAGAAAAGCGTTTAACCACAAGCACTCGTCACACGCCCGCTTGCGCAAACACGCCAGAAAGGTAGCACCATGAATGCAGGAATGCCCCACCACGCCAACTATACGCGCGGATACTTCATGCCTCCCGAACCTTGCTTCGACTGGGTGAAAAAAGACTACATCGACCATGCTCCGAACTGGTGCAGCGTCGATTTGCGCGACGGCAATCAGGCCCTGGTCGTTCCTATGAGCCTGGACGAGAAAATCGACTTCTTCAGAATGCTCGTTTCAATCGGCTTCAAGGAGATAGAAATAGGCTTTCCTGCGGCAAGTGAGACAGAGTTCGAACTAGCGAGAATCCTCATCGAGCAAGACATGATTCCCGAAGATGTCACCATTCAGGTGCTCACGCAGGCGCGCGAACATATCATCAAGAAGACCTTCGAAGCTCTCGAGGGCTGCAAAACGCCCGTGATTGTCCATGTGTACAACTCGACAAGCGTTGCCCAGCGCGAACAGGTCTTTCACAAAGATAAGGAGCAAATCAAGCACATCGCCATAACGGGGGCGAAGCTTTTGAAGGAACTGACCGAATCCGCGGGGCGCGATAATTATCGCTTCGAATACAGCCCTGAAAGCTTCACGGGAACCGAGCCGGAATACGCCCTGGAAGTTTGCAATGCGGTACTTGACGTCTGGAAGCCAACTCCCGAACGCAAGGCCATCATAAACCTTCCCGTAACCGTGGAAATGAGCCTGCCCCATGTCTACGCAAGTCAAGTCGAATACATAAGCAAGAATCTAACATATCGCGACGCCGTGGAGGTAAGCCTGCATCCCCATAACGACCGGGGAACGGGCGTAGCATGTGCCGAACTGGGCGTTTTGGCAGGCGCGGACCGCATTGAAGGCACCCTCTTCGGCAATGGAGAAAGAACGGGAAACGTCGACCTTGTCACTCTCGCCATGAACCTTTTCTCCCATGGCGTAGATCCCAAGCTTGACTTTTCCGACCTCCCCTCTGTCGTGGAGCTGTTCGAGCGTGTCACGCGCATGGAAGTAAACCCGCGCTCCCCCTACTCCGGCCAGCTCGTATTCGCCGCCTTTTCGGGCAGCCATCAAGACGCGATTGCAAAAGGACTCAAATATCGCGAAGAGAAAAACCCCGAGCATTGGTCTACGCCCTATCTCCCCATCGACCCCGCCGATGTGGGGCGTTGCTACGAAAACGACGTCATCCGCATTAACAGCCAAAGCGGCAAAGGCGGCATAGGCTACATTCTAGAGAAGAACTACGGCTACGTTCTTCCCCCGAAGCTGCGAGAGGAGCTCAGCTACGCCAGCAAGGATGCTTCGGACCACGCCCACAAGGAACTCTCGCCCACAGAGGTCAACGATATATTCCACGAAACGTTCGTTAACAACGCAACAACCCTGAAGCTGCTCGACTTCCACTTCACCCGCGATTCCGAAAACAAAGCCTTCAAGGCGTTCCTCACCGTGGAAAGAGGCGGCGAGGAGCAAGACGCCGTCGGCAACGGAAACGGACGCCTCGATGCCGTATGCAACGCGCTTTCGAAGCTCAGCATACGAGCGCACATCGCAACCTACAGCGAGCACGCCCTTGAGACGGGATCCGATAGCCGCGCAGCCGCCTACGTGGGAATAGACAACGAAGACGGTACGATCACCTGGGGCGTTGGCGAACACCACGACATTATCACGGCATCTATTCTCGGGCTCATATCCGCAGTAAACCGGCAGATGAGCTAGGCGCTCGCTTGCCGCACGCCTATAAACGATGACAAGAAGGTAGGGACCACCATGGGAATGACTATGACTCAGAAGATTCTTGCCGCGCACGCCGGGCTTGAATCGGTGGAAGCAGGCCAGCTCATAGAGGCGGATATCGACCTCGCGCTCGCAAACGACATCACCGGACCGGTCTCCATTCGCGAACTTGAAAAGGCGGGCATGGACCAAGTGTTCGACCGCGAAAAGGTAGCCTTGGTTCTCGACCACTTCGCTCCGAACAAAGATATCAAGAGCGCCGAGCAGTGCAAAGTATGCCGAGAGTTTGCCAAAAAGCACAATATCGTCCACTTCTTCGATGTGGGCAGCATGGGCATCGAACACGCCCTCCTTCCTGAACAGGGAATCGTAGCCGCAGGAGACCTCGTCATCGGAGCCGATAGCCATACGTGCACGTATGGAGCGTTGGGAGCATTCTCCACGGGCGTGGGGTCGACCGACTGTGCAGCAGGCATCGCCACGGGCAAAGCGTGGTTTCGCGTTCCCTCCGCCATTCGCATCGAGCTGACGGGAGAGTTGCAGCCGTGGGTCTGCGGCAAAGACGTCATCTTACATATCATTGGCGCGATAGGGGTCGATGGCGCTCTTTACCAGAGCGTGGAGTTTTGCGGAGACGGCGTGAAGTCCCTTTCGATGGACGACCGATTCAGCATCTGCAACATGGCCATCGAAGCAGGGGCAAAAAACGGGATATTCCCCGTTGACGAAAAACCCGTCTCTACATGAAAGACCGCGTACGACACGCACCCCGAGAATTCGCCGCGGATGACGACGCCTCGTACGAACGCACGATACGCATAAACCTCCGACGTCCCTCCTACCGTTGCCGCGCCTCATCTCCCCGAAAACACCAAGCCCGTCACGGAACTGGCCGGCATCCCCATCCAGCAGAGCGTTATCGGAAGCTGCACGAACGGTCGTATCGAAGACATGCGCATGGCGGCAAGCATCATGCGCGGTCGCCACGTGGCCGACGGCGTGCGCGCCATCGTCATCCCCGCCACGCAGGAAGTGTATCTGCAATGCATCCGCGAGGGGCTGGCCGAAGTTTTCATCGAGGCAGGAGCCGTCGTGAGCACGCCAACGTGCGGGCCGTGCCTTGGCGGCCATATGGGCGTGCTTGCCGCAGGGGAGCGAGCCGTGGCCACCACGAATCGCAACTTCGTCGGACGTATGGGGCACACCGATTCCGAGGTGTATCTGGCGAGTCCCGCCGTCGCCGCGGCATCCGCCATCACCGGAGTCATAACCGCCCCTTCGGCGCTTTAGCCGCAGCATCGCCCAAAATCCGAAGAAAGGTCCAGCGAAAAGACAGGAGCGACCATGAACCCGACCGTTCGAGGAACAGCGTTCAAATACGGAGACAACGTAGACACCGATGTCATCATTCCTGCGAGATATCTCAATATCGCCGATCCGCAGGAACTAGCGACGCACGCCATGGAAGACATAGACCCTTCCTTCGTACGCAACGTCAAGCCAGGAGACATCGTAGTGGCAACGAAGAACTTCGGATGCGGCAGCTCCCGCGAGCATGCGCCGCGCGTCCTCAAGGACAACGGCGTGACATGCGTCATCGCCTCGAGCTTCGCACGCATCTTCTACCGAAACGCCATCAATATCGGACTGCCCATTTTGGAATGCGAGCAAGCCGCAAAAGCGATACGCGGCGGCGACGAAGTCACCGTGGACTTCTCCACGGGAACCATCGTTAACGAAACTACGAGCGAAACGTTCAAGGCACTGCCCTTTCCCGAATTCATCCAGCAAATCGTCGATAACGAAGGGCTCTTGAACAGCCTAAAAGCACGCGGGAAATAAACTTGCCCGCTTTCGCACGATATACCATGCCACCCATGACAGGAGGTCCTTATGAAATACACCATTGCCGTCTTAAAAGGAGACGGCATCGGACCGGAAATCGTCGCCGAAGCGCAGAAATGCCTTGACGAGGTAGCGAAGCGCTTCGGGCATGAATTCGCCTACCGCGAAGCCTTGGTCGGAGGAGCCGCCATCGACGCATGCGGAACCCCCTTGCCCCAAGAAACCATCGATGCCTGTCTCGCATGCGACAGCGTCATCCCCGGCGCCGTAGGCGGCCCGAAATGGGATGGGCTTGCGGCCGAGATACGCCCCGAAAAAGGGCTGCTCGGTATCAGGAAAGAACTCGGGCTTTTCGTCAATTTGCGACCCGCGAAGCTGTATGCGCCCCTTGCCGACGCCTGTCCCCTCAAGCCCGAACGCATTGCAGACGGCCTTGACCTCGTGGTATGCCGAGAATTAACCGGCGATGTGTATTTCGGTGCGAAATACCGCAACGAAGACGGCACGGGGCACGACGACATGAACTATTCGATAGCGGAAGTCGAGCGAATCGCGCACCGCGCGTTTCGTATGGCCCGTCAACGACGAGGACACGTGACCAGCGTAGATAAGGCAAACGTGCTCGAGACGAGCCGCGTGTGGCGAGAAACGGTGCAGCGCGTTGCGCTCGAATACCCCGACGTTACCGTTGATTATCTTTACGTGGACAACGCCGCTATGCAGCTCGTGCTCAATCCGGGTCAATTCGACGTCATTTTGACAGGCAACCTTTTCGGAGACATTCTCTCAGACGAAGCAAGCTGCATCACGGGCTCGATCGGCATGTTGCCCTCCGCCTCCCTGGGAAAAACGAACCTGGGCATGTACGAGCCGATTCACGGAAGCGCACCCGATATTGCTGGGAAAAACAAGGCGAACCCCATCGCTACCGTTCTTTCCGCCGCCATGATGCTGCGCTACAGCTTTGGATTGGCCACAGAGGCCGACGCCCTTGAACGCGCTGTAGAACGCGTGCTTAAAAGGGGGTGCCGTACAAGAGATATCGCCAAGGCGGACGAGGAGGTCCTTGGCTGCTCGGACATGGGCGATGCGATTGCTGCGGAGATATAGAGCCACTCAAAACGCCGTCGTTTTTTGCAAACCCGAATACCCGAAAAAGAGCAATCCAGCAGCCTGCACAGTGCTAAAGTTCGAGAGAGATGCGATTTCGAAGAGATAGGAGCTTTCATGAAGTACAAGAACATCCTGGTTCCTTACGATGGGTCAAACCCCTCGAAAAACGCACTGTCCACCGCCCTCGAATACGTCGATTTGGGAATCGCAGGCAAAGTCACTGCATTTTTCGCTGCGCCCATTCCGCAATTCGAGACCCAGGATTTTCTCATAGCGGAGCAAATAAGCGGCTCGCAGCCCCTCACCCCCAAGCAGACAGCCGAAATGCAGCAAAATTACATCGAATTCCACAGGAAGAAGCTCGCTGAAGACCTGGGCGTCATTGCTGAGGAGGCGGGCGACACCCTGACCATCGCCGTCGGCCAGGGTAAACCGAGCAAGGCGATCCTGGAATACGCGCGCACCCACCACATTGACCTGATTGTCATGGGGTCGCGAGGACTGAGCGCCGTTGCCGGCGTGCTCGGCTCAGTCAGCTATGCGGTACTGCGCAATGCGGAATGCCCCGTAATGGTTGAACGCTAAGCGGCTACGACAAAAGCATCGTCGCCGTTGTCATAAGCACAAGGGATACCGCCACCGACAAAGAGATTGCGAACCCCGCCATTTTCGTATCGCCGTCGATCCACATGACATACACCAGGCCTACGGACATGATGGGAGCCAGCATGCATACAATGGTAACAACCTTGACGCTTTCGGCCATCGGAATGAAAAAGTACACGATGGCGCAGAAGACAACGGCGACGAAGACGCGCCAGCATAGGCACTGAAGCACTTCCTTCAAACGCCCTTTATCAATCCTCCACTCCATAGCAAGACCTATCATGAACATGGCCAGAAAGCTATTTGCATGCATGAGGGGCTCAAGCAGGACTCCAATTGAAGCAGGCACGCTCAATCCCGCAAGCGACAGCAAAATCAAAACCACGTAACAGTCCAAGGCGGGCGATTTCAGCAACGTCCTCAGAATTGACAACAAGACGCCTTCCGTGCGTTTTTTCAGGATGAACGCACGAGTCAATGCATAACCTCCGCCCGATACCATGATGCAGTTCCCCAAATCGAACATGCACGCAGCCACGACGCCCGAAGGGCCAAATTGAGCCGAAACGAAGGGAAGAGCAAAGCATCCGACATTGTAGCCATATCCCAAAAGGGTATGGAAGGGACGCTTTTCAGGGCTTTTCTTCATGGTATAAAGCACTGTTCCGAAAAAACCCAGCAACGTCGAAGCGAGCCCTATAGCAGAGGCGATAAGAAGAGTTGCGTCGAACTCGAACCCCACGAAAGAATAGATGACCGTTGCCGGAAGCGTTATGTAAAAGAGCATTTTGGATATGACGTTTTTCGTCTCAGACGCTATGAAGCCACTTTGGGCACAGATGGAGCCGATAAGAATGACCAGGACATACGAACCTGTTACGAGCAAAATATCCAGCACAAAAACCTTCTTCCAAAAAAGCGTCTGCCTCTAGGCTAGACCTCAGCACATACGCAAAGAACCCTAGCGGCGCATCTCTACAGAAAATTCCCCTCTGTAAGTTTTGGCTAGCTGCCTTCGCCGAAAAACGCCGCTTGCGGCAGAAGAGACCATCGAGGCACGCTTGCAGCCGTTTGTAGACGTTTTCGCAGGTTACTGCCCATTTTTGTCAGTATTTCGTGAACAAGCATCAGAGGCGTGCTATATTGATAGAGATTAATGAACCGCCTGTTCAGCGCACAATTTTTTATTACAACAAGGAGATGGCTATGTTCCACCAATTCGACAAGGTGGTCTATGCGAACTATGGCGCATGCACCATCACCGAAACCGACGCCCACGTTTCTTTCGGCGGAAGCTCCGAAAAAACCTACTACGTTCTTTCCCCAAGCTCCAAACGCGGCGGAACGGTCTATGTCCCCGTGGACCACGAAGACCTTATGACGCCCGTCATGAACCGCACCGAGGCTCTTTCTCTCATCGAAAGCATCGACCTCATCGCAACCGATGACTTCAACGATGCCAACTCGAAAACGGTGGAGGAGCATTTTAAGAGCCGGCTTCGCCAGTGCGATTGCGCAACCGCCATTTGCGTGCTCAAAACCATGCGCGAACGCATCGCTGAGCAGAAAAGGAAAAGGCGCTTGCCGTCTTCTATGTACACCCGCCTTTTCGATCAGGCGAATCATCGGGTGCTCAGCGAACTTTCCGCCGCGCTTGAAATCGAGGAAGACGAAGTGGTTCAATTCATCGTCGCCCATAATCACGGCACAGAGATTTAAAACCCGTCGCTTCCGTGCGATACGCACACGAATCCAAAGGCCGCAAATAGCACACCAAATGCAACGTTTGCCGAATGTGGGGCATAGCGGACAAAACGTGTACCCCAAATCGCGTCGTTTCGCCTGAACAGGC
>JBKTHK010000071.1:0-7863 GCA_047240885.1 Slackia sp.
AGCATCACCTTGCCAAGGTGAGGGTCGCGGGTTCGAATCCCGTTGTCCGCTCCATTGTCATCAGAAGGCCGGTCAGGCTCTTGTTTGACCGGCCTTTGCAATGACAGCCGCCAGGGAATGGCGACGTGGCCAAGTGGTAAGGCAGAGGCCTGCAAAGCCTTCACCCCCAGTTCGAATCTGGGCGTCGCCTCCAACCTGGAACCTATATGCGGACATGGCTCAGCTGGTAGAGCATCACCTTGCCAAGGTGAGGGTCGCGGGTTCGAATCCCGTTGTCCGCTCCATGATTTCACGAGTCGAGAGCCTGCGGGCTCTCGATTTTTTTTGCTGGAAGAGCCCTCTTTGCGTCGTGCTCGGTGCGGAAAGCTGCAGCGTTCGGTTTCCCGGCGAGCTGAGATGACTTTGCCTTGATCGTTGATCGCGTGCACAAAATGAACGCCACCCTATGGTAGTATGGCAGCACGAAAAGATTCGGCCGTGAGAGGCGGTTGCCCATGGAGATGAGCAAAGTAAAATGCCGCGAGTGCAAGGCCCGCGCCACCCAGTACGAGGGGGCGTTGCCGACTCGGGCGCTGCAGGCCCCGTGGCCGGGTTCGCCGTCTACATCCTCGGCCTGTGGGTGCTCGTGGCTCTGGCGGGTTTCACGACTGGCGATGCCGCCGAGTAAAATGATGACAGCTCATATGCTGGCTGGTCGTCGCACTTTGCCACGGCCGGGGTGGTGTGGATGTTCCGCCGGCAAGGTCGTTATCCCGAGAAGTGGCGCCCGCTATGCGGTGGTGCAGCCTCCCGGGCACACCAACGGTTGGAACTACGACAAGATTGCCCCGGCATCGGGCCGCGAGCTTCCCGAAGGGGAGCCGGCGATCGATGGGGGCCTCTGCCCCGCATCCGCGCCATCTGCCGCCGATTCCGCGAATCCTGAAAACCCTTGACAGGAGCGGCGATCTGTTAAACTACTAACTTGCTGCTGAACGAAAGCGAGGCGGCAATCCTGAATGCGCGATTAGCCAGGGGAGAGCACCACCTGACACGGTGGGGTCACAATAAATCTTGTATCGCACCATGAAACACCAGGTCGAGGTTTGAAGCTTGACCTTTTCTTTTCCCGAGTCCAATGGACGTGGACTCAGGATCCGGCCTTCTCATTACCAGTCCATCGTCACTGCCTCGTGCTTCTGGGCCATGTCCACATGGGTGTATATGTCCATGGTCGTGGAGTACTTGGCATGGCCCGCGAGCACTTGGAAACTGATCGGTCTTCTTGCGCGCCATGGCCGTGAGGTAGCTGTGCCTCATGTCGTGCAACGTCATGCCCTGGCACCCGTAGCGTCCCGGTGGCGCTCCCACCACCGGGTGACCGAGTGGGGCTGCATCCTCTCGCCGCCTGTTGCACATGAGCGATCGTCGAGGACGGGCCACGGGCGGCCTGTCTCCCGCGCGTCTCCGCGAACATCTCCCATGGTGGCCATGCGCCTTCAAGTCTGACTTGAGGCTCGCGGGCACGAGCGCCCTCTGATGCGGCGGTCTGTCTCCTGCCGCCCCAGGCTGTCGGTGCCGCACCACGGGCTTGCCGACCTCGAAGTCTATGTCCCGCACGCCGAGCCCCACGATCCGCCGCGCCTCATGCCCGACCTGACCGCTGCTCGAAGCGCGAATTCCATGGGCTTCCTCGGATCGAGGGACCGACGAGCGCCTTACGCCGTCCACGGGAGGGGGTGCGCTCCTCCGTGTCGATGGCCGGCGGCTCGGCGTACTGACGGGTTGGAGTCCGCGCCGCCGGCTTTCACCGCGTCCTGAACATCCTGTGGAGCGTCACGGATATGTCGCGCACGTAGTTCCGGACAAGGGCCTGCCTGAAGGGCTCGCCGTTTGAGGGCCTTGTACATCGCATCCAGGTGTCCGGGGGCGTATTTCCTCTATCCGGGCCTTAGAGAGGTGCATATTGGCGCACACGATGTGGCACCTGTTCTTCTGCAACGTGTCGTAGGCGACCTTCGCAGCCCGCTCGGACAGCCATGCCTCCGCGTAGGCGGGGAAGAGCATCCCCCTCTCGCGCCTCACCTCGCCGCGCTCGATGGCGGCCACGAACTCGTCCTTGGCGTCCTGAGCCTCGGAGTAGGTTCCATGGAACACCCTCGTCTTGACATAGCCCTCGTCGCCCTCGAACTCGCCCTCGATCTCCGCGCGAAGCTGCCACTTGCGGCACTTGGCGCGCGGCTTGCCCCGCTCCATCTTGTACACGGAGCCTTTGCCGCGAACCTTCACCTTGGCCATGGTACAATCACCTCTCCCTTCCATTACCGACAAGACCGACGAAGGAGGCGGCATGGACGCAGCCCAGCAAATCGTCACCGTGAAGTTCGACGGTCACCAGGTCGATGTTCACACATTACGAACGTCGTGCTCGACTACTCCTCCGTCCTCCAGATGACCGCAAAGGAGATCGGCGTCGGCTCGCCCGTGAACGTGGCCATTGCCGCGACTGGCGAGGGAAGCCTCGACGTGATGCTCTCCGTGGCGGCCGAGCAGGCCGGCGGCATCCTCGCTCTCCTCAACGACAACCAGGGCGCCGTAGAGGCCGTCGGAGCGGTTGTGACAGCGTCGATCGGTCTCTATAAGTTCAAACAGAGTCTCGCTGGCAAACAGAAGGCCGAGAAGAAGTCGGAGACGCCAGAGACCGTCACGGTAAATGCGGACGGAGAGGACATCACCGTTGCAAAGAACGTTTACAACGTCTATATGAACTGCCCGAATGCAACAGATGCGATAGACAACACGTTCTCCACCTCGACGAACCCAGCCGTTCCGCTCCAGATGTCCACCAACGGCGATGTGTCGTTCAGAGCAGAGCGGGACGAGTTCTCCGCCATTGCGAGTTCCCCTAACTACGAAGGGGATACCACCAGGCACATCGAGGCACGAGACTGGTTGACGGTGGTCAAGCCGTTCCTCGCAAAATCCAAGACGAGGAAATGGGAGTTCATCTACCAGGGCAGCAAGATAACCGCCTGCGTGACCGATGATGGCTTTCTCGATTCCATAGAGGCCGTCCCGTTCAAAGTTGGCATGAAGATGCTCGTCGATCTCGACATAGTCCAAGAATACAGCGTGCCTTACGATACGTGGCTCAACAAGAAGTACACCGTGGTACGAGTTATCGACGAGGAGTACCCGACCAGGGACGAGCCTCTGTTCTGATGCCCCTGGGGGCACTTCTATCCGTAGCATGGTACAATTCACCTTGCCTTCCTATTCGTAGGATGGTATTTCTTCTGCGAGCCCCGCCAGTCCGCCAAGATCAAAGCGGGGCTCCCTTCTCTGAGGGCGTATTGCCCAAAACAAACCCTGTGTTAAACTGCCAACCAGAAAGGTACCTACCGGTGAGAAGAAGCCCATGGGGCAAACTTCCTGAAAGGGATAGCCGGGATGGTCCAGGAGCCGTCAGTCACCTGGCGGCTCCTGCTTTTTCATGGGCGCCCAGAACTCCAGGCCCGATCTGATCGCCTTCAGCGACAGGACGTGCCCGTTATCGCCCTGCTCCCGGCTCCGCTGGATGGCCCAGCAGTAGTAGTCGGCAATTTGCAGGTTGTAGCTGCTCATAGACCTGTGGTGAGCGATGGTGAACCTTCCCGGAGCGTGCCTTTTCAGCACGGCCTTCAGCCTTTGCGTGTACTCCTTCTTCTTGATGTCGCTCGGCAGCTTGTCCGTCACGGCTATTATCTTCGACGCCGAGTCAAGCTCGAAATCCCGATTGATGGACTTGAACAGCGTGTCGAACAGGTTGCAGTAGATGTCCCCTGGCGTGCTGAACTCCGGGTCGCCGACGCTCTTCTCCACCGCCGCGTAGTACACGGCAAAGAACTGCTCGTAGAGCCTGATATGCTCGAAAACCTCGGCCCTTATGAACTTCCGGTCGTTGCAGGCATGGAAGTACTCCACGTCGTCGCCGCGCTCAAGCATGTCCCTCTTCAGCTCGGAAAGATCGTCGGCGCACCGGAACGGGCGTTGAGTCATGGCGCACGTGAGAATGAAGAACTTTGTTTCTCGCCGAGATCGAAGTCGCCGGCCTCGTCGAAGAACAGATAGAGGGGCTTGTTCCCAAACTTTGCCCTTGGGCCAGGACGCCTCTGCTTCGGGCCGCTGATCTTTATCTTCGCACCAGATTTGATATTCTCTGACGGCACTCCCATATCTCCTCGGAAGGGATAGGCCTGTGAGCAACTGAGGGTCTCAGAAAAACAATGGCCGAGGGATTTGACTCTGCATCGCTGCCAGAAGTGCCCTCGGCTGCACATCTTATCACCTCCAAGCTAAATAAGGTTTAGAACATTTTCAAAAAAGGTTTCAACTGAAGTTCGCGCTGTCGCTACTCCATTTCTCGCGAAGGCTGATACCAGACGACGGCGCCCGTCAGCTCGCTAGTCGATTTCCTCGACGCATACTCCCGTCGATTCGAGCCATTGGATCACGGCGTCCCTGAAGCCGGGATAAGAGCCGGGTGCGCACAGCGCCGCGAGCTCGCGGCCGTACCTGGTGAGATCGGGGGTCACGACAGCAACTTGATGCTCCCTCCTGTCGAGCCGGTACGCCACGCCGTCTATCTTCGCGACAAGAATTCCCCGCTGATCGAAAGGAAGTGATCCGTATACATACACACCTTTGCTGTGGATCTTCGTCAGCCCGAGGGCGTCCAGCGACTCGGCCTCGTCCCTTGAGAGGGAGAACTCTTCCAGGCCCTTGCACTCTATCATCGGAAGAAGCTTCTTGCCGCCGTCCGGATCGACAGCCTCGATGCTGCACCCGCACAGCTTCTGGAAGGCACGGGCCTCCGACCGGGACATGTCGCCGAGTATGCTCATGGTCTTTTTCGATACCGATCCTGGCCTATCCAACTCGCCGGCGAGAACAGAGGCCCACGTGCGCTGGGCCTCTTCGTCAACCGCGCGCTCCGCGTGTCGTCGGAATGCCTCCACCCAAGCTGGATCCACCTCGTCGGCCCTCGAAACATCCGGTTCGAGCTCAGCGGCGAAGCTGACGACATTGGAAAGACGCTCGCATCCGACTCGCTCCTTGGCGATGGCGGAGCACAGCGCGTCGATGCTCTCTTGCGACATCTCCTTTTCAGCTCCGATGTTCTTGACGATCTCCATATCGCGCAGCGTCCTTTTTACGGAACGCGATTTGGCTCTGTCAACGCTGCCAAGGGGCACGCCCGGAAAAAGCCTCCCTATAGCGTCCATCGTGTTTGGGACGATGTTTCCGACTGCCGCATGTTCCTTCGATGTCATCTATCCCATCTCCCTCGGGGCCTGGTACTGCGATCACGCCTGGAATCTCCAGGTTGTGCTGCTGTCCCGCCTTGTGATGATGTCCTCGTGGTCGGGGTTGTGGCTCTCCGGCGAGAGGATCATGGTGTTGGCCGTCATGCTCAGCCGGCGCACGATGTAGTCGCAGCCGTCAACCGACGCCATCGATGGAGTTGTCGCGCCGCTTCTTCCGGATACAACCAGGTCGCTGCCGACGGAGAACACCTTGTCCATGCAACGCTCTCGCTGACAACACGAAGCAGTCGGGATCCTCGTCCACGAGAGACTGTGGATGCTCACTATGCGGTCTCGTCGTACACATCCGGCTGGGCGAGAACCCCCGCGTGCACCTTCCCCAGGCGCGGCGCTAGGCCCATGACCATGCCTACGGCGGGACGGGCGTTAGATATTCCTGGAAAGCCTCCATGCTCTTTTGCCGCTAGGCCGTAATTCTCGGAGAGACTATCGTCCTCGCTCAGATTGAAGTAATCGCATATGTTGCGCACGGCATCTTTGCGGGGGGTGGATCCCTTGCGCCAGCCAGTAACCGCTCCGGGTGTCACGTCTGCTATTCGTGCCAGATGGTCTTGATTAATGTTGAACCAGTAATGCATCAATGTTTTCAGGGACACCCATATCGCCTCCTTCAATCAATGAAACTCAATTCCTATGAGCACTTTACCACCAATTAAAAAAATCTCAATTGTTTTTTAGCTTTACTAAAGTCTGTGATAAACCGTGCTGACGAAAGGAAGCAAAGGATGCGACTTTATAGTTTAACGCTCGCAACAGTTCGTGATACTCCAGGCATGAAGCTCGAAAAATCAAAGATACCTCAGGCGTGAAGGCTATTGCCACGTATGTTTCTTGTGAGGGCAAGCTGAGAGTTTTCTAGTTGTTGGAGATTGAAGAATCTACAATGCCATCGCTGAGCATGCGCGCATGCTGCTACGCAATACCGTGCATGAATTTAACCAATATGATTTAGAAAGATATAGCTCCGCCGGAAGGTGAATAAATGGGTCAGCAGGAAGTCAAAGATGGCGAGACCTTGCGCGAGGTGGTTGAGGTGGTATCGAAGGGATCAATATGCGGCCGACCGCAAATCCAGTTAAGTCGTTAGGTTGCAGGAACGTAATGTTTTGAAGCTGTGGTGGACGTACTACGCGCCGATTGCTGACCGCATGGTCAGACCTTGTATCGCTTGCCATGAGTCTATAGGTGGGTGATCCTGTTTTTTCGCTTTTGTCTCAGGTAGCTGGAAGGCAATGCTCCTATAATGGCTAGCAACGAATGACATTCCTGATCAGAGACTAGGGTTGCCATATGAACCAACTGGAGAAAGTGAAGGCGACAGGCAATTCACTGAGGCATACAACAACTTATGACTACTTTCGTAGAAATACAGCAGGAGTTTGGGAGATGCTGGCTAACGATGGCAGTCCTGCATATTTGTCGAACTCTAAATGATGACAATAAGAAAGACGATTGCTAAACGGCTCAACCAATATGCGGTACAGCTTGATTGGAGTAGGGTTATCGGTCTCGTCGACGTGTCGAAGAGGCACGATGCGACTGCGGGCATTCTAGTGTGCGACAAAAAGCTTATTTCTACGGCGGTCGCAAGAAGCCTCAGAAGGTTTGGTACGACGAGGTTAGCAGAATTGCGCTATTGAGAACTGAAGAGGGTTCCGATTACGGGATAAAATTCGAGCTCGATAGTAACGTCGACTATTCGTGGAAATGCGATGCCGTAGACTGCGAGGCCGTCGCAAAGCTCATCAAAAGCATCAAGAGGATCAGCCGTGCCGCTGCGGAGGAATACAACCGAGTCAATCTGGAGTACGAGAACGAAGCAGCTGGAATAGAAGTAGGTGGAGCAGGGGCATCGTCAATGGTATACGACGATAGATTCCATGCTCGGCAGCCACGGATTCGCCGCGGAAAGAGCGAACAATTTAGAGGATCGGCTGCATGGCAAGAAAGCTACCATCGAGGGTGACAACAACGTCAAAAATGGCCCCGATAGGGCGATCCGCCAACCGGATGGGCCAAAGGTTCTCATCCAATCGAAGTACTGTGCGACCGGAAGGAGGAGCATAAACGGTTGCTTCGAGAATGGCGTTAGCGGCGAGTTCCGCTACTTCGACAGCAACGGCAAGCCCATGGTCATCGAGGTGGCTTCAGATACCATTGAAGATGCGCGCAAGGCGATGGCCGGTAAAATCAAAAACGGGCAGCTCAAAGGAGTCACGGATCCTGAGAAGGCCAAGGAGATAGTGCAGCCGGGGCACTTCACCTACCAGCAGGCGAAAAACATCGCCAAAGCCGGGAACCTGAACTCCATCATCTATGACGTGAAGTCCGGGGCCGTCATCTCCCTCTCGGCCTTCGGGGTGAGCGCCTCTATAACCTTGGCCATTAGCATATGGAATGGCGAGGAGCCGACCGCTGCATTGAAGAACGCTGCATTCAGCGGCATCAAGATAGGCGGTACGACGTTGGTCACGACCGTCCTGGCGAGTCAGATTGCCAAGTCCAGCATCAATGGTGC
>JBKTHK010000072.1:0-7852 GCA_047240885.1 Slackia sp.
GCCATAAAGGAGCGGATGCCGCGGCCTTGTGTGTCCCGATTGCTCGTTAAGGCTTATGCGAAGAAGAGCTCGGAGAGGGTCATCGGGTCGATGTACTCGCCGTCTTTGTACACGCGCATGTTGCCAGAGGCGATTTCGTCGATCAGGATGACGTCGCCGTTGGCATCGTAGCCGAACTCGAATTTGATGTCGTAAAGAACGAGGCCTTTTTCCTTCAGGTCGTCAGCGACGATCTGGGTGATCTTCTGGGTCATGTCCTTGAGCTGGTCGTACTGCTCTGCGGTCATGACACCGAGGACAACCAGGCCGTCTTTGGTGACCAGAGGATCGCCAAGCTCGTCGTTCTTGAAGGTGGTCTCAACGTAGGCAGGCAGGTCCGCGCCCTCTTCGACGTACTGCTTGTAGCGACGATAGAAGGATCCGACAGCCTTGTGGCGGCAGATGACCTCGAGGCCTTCGCCGAAGACCTTGGCGGGGAGGACTTCCATGGTGGTGTTGTCGAGGTCGGCGTTCACATAGTGAGTCTTGATGCCGGCAGCGTTGATCTTCTCGAAGAAGTAGATGGACATGCGCAGGTTCACATCGCCAACGCCTTCAATCGTGAGACCCACGGAGTTCTCGCCGGGATCGAAAACGCCGTCCTTGCCCGTGCAGTCGTCCTTGAACTTCAGCAGGTAGTTGCCGTTTTCCAGAGCGAAGACGTCTTTGGTCTTTCCGGAGTACACGAGTTCATGAGCCATGGAGAATCCTTTCCGCATATTTTGGGCCATGATGTAACGGAGACAGTTTACTCTCATAAGCATAGCATGGAGCCAATTTCTTCATCTCCCGACAGAATTTGGTTTTTCGAAACATGTCGGAAACAAAATGGGCAGAGTGCAAGCAAGAAAGTCGTAGCTCGTGGGAGTTGTCCCTGGGAAAACGCCCTAGAGAAATCTTTCAACACAAATGAATGCCCAGAAGAGATCGCCTTTGAGGGGGCGTCTCGATGGGTCGCTCTAGAGAAAACGTCCTAGAGGAAGTAATGAAACGGATTCGGCTCCTGGCCGTCGTTCTTGCGAATGTCGTGATTGTTTTTCGGAAGCAGGTCGCAAAGGTCGACTTCGAGAGCTTCGGCAATGCGATACAGCGTCTGGAGGGACGGGTTCACCCTGCCGTGTTCTATGCGGGTAACTTGGTTTGGATGGACGTCGGCCATGAGCCCGAACTCGCGCAGGCTCAACCCCGTCCGCTCTCGGTGGCGGAGGATGTTGAGGCCGAGTTGTGTCTTGTACGCGTCGAATGTGATCATATGGCTAGCGTACGGACGCTTCGGCTGATGCTGTAACCATAGAATGTTACAAAAGAGGATAGGATGGGCACAATGAAGAAGCGCGGCTAGGTGAATGCTGGATAAGGAGCAAGGAATGGAAGACCTCGATTTTTCTCGGCTTGACGTTGCCTTGGCAATATACGATGCGAACGACGACCCTCACGAGGCCGAGCTTCTGTGCGGTGTTGCGCTGAGAAAGGACGACCTCGAGGCGTTTTTGCGCGATTTGTGCGAGCTTGCCGAGCGAAAATACGGAGGCATGCGTTTTGCCCGGCTCCTTGACGAGGACGAAGACGACGAAGCTATGGAGTCGGCATACGTTCGGTGGAAGTCGGATTCCTTGAGCCGCGTTATCGAGGAGGCCGAGCGCTGTCTTGACGAGGAGAGCCGGCACGAAGGGCGCTGAGGCGCTCCTGCTCGCGAAGCATGTCTTCGAATCCCCTTAAAGCCGCAAAGGGTATGAATTGACGCGCGCGGTCGGGGTGCCGCACGGCGTGATGGGCGTGAGGCGCATGACCGCCTGCCGGCGTTGGTTCTTTTTCGGAAACGAGGTTTCTCGGCGCGTCATGCATGATGGCCTCCAATTTGGTTGTTGCGTTCCCTTGCGGTTGCCTTCTCTTTAAAGCTCATACCTTTGAGCAGGGAGTTCTTTCCGAATTTCTCCTTCACGGCAATGGCGGTTTCTTGAAGGCTCCTCTCTTTTCTCCTGGACTCGCTTTCGTCGAAAAGGGCGGTTTGACGGCCTTCTGCGTCTATCTCCGAAAACCCTATGCTTATGCGTCTAATGAGGCGGGAGGTGTCGACCTCCTTATTGAAGAGGCGGTCGAATTCGGCGGTTATGAACAGCGAGGAGTCCGTGGGAGCGTCAAGCGTCATGGAGCATCCGTCATGGGACGGCTCTTCGGAGTGCTTGCAGGTGGACGGATCGGATCGGCTGCTTTGCGGATGGGTGCCATTGGCGTAGCCCACGAAAAAGGAGATGCGATTGGTCAATAAGCCGCGCCTTACAAGATCGAGCATGCTTGCGTCGATCGTCTCGTGCATGACGAGGCGGGCGTCTTCTGCCGAATAATCGCAAGGGAGCACCTGCCCGTTGACGGTGGAGTGTTCTTTGGGCACATAGCTTTTGATGTCCGCTATGGTGCACGGCTCCTGTCCCCAGGCGTGGTCGATGAGGTATTCGGCATTGGCGCCAAACTCTTTGTACAGAATTCGGCGGTCGAGTTCCGCGACGCCTTTGAGGTCGTGAACGCCGTGCTGCGCGAGCCTACGGGCGATGCCGGGGCCTATGTTCCAGATATCGGTGATGGGACGATGGGTCCAAAGGGTTTCTATGAAGGATCGTTCGTCGAGCACCCCGATATTATCGGGCACGTGCTTTGCTGTGATATCAAGCGCGACCTTCGCAAGGAACAGATTGGTCCCTATGCCTGCTGTGGCACAGATGCCCGTTGCAGCGCGTACCTCGTCCATGAGCATACGCGCGAATTCTTTCGCACCGAGCGAATAGAGGCGCAAATAGGGCGTGGCGTAGATGAAGCACTCATCTATTGAATATACGTGAATGTCATCCGGGGAGACGTAACGGAGGTATACCGCATATATCTGCGCAGAGACTTCCATGTAGCGCCTCATGCGGGGCTTGGCCATGATGTAGGGAACCTCATCGGGGATTTCAAACACGCGGCAGCGGTTTTTGACCCCGATTTTTTTCAGCGCCGGCGTGATCGCCAGACATATGGTGGTGCGCGACCTTTCCGGATCGGCGACGACGAGGTTCGTTTCGAAAGGGTCGAGGCCGCGTGCGATGCATTCCACGGACGCGTAGAAACACTTCAAGTCTATGCAGATATAGACGTCTGCGCATTTGGACTGCTTTCCCACGATGCCTCCCAAAAATACGAACAAGTGTTCCTATTATAGTGCAAGATATGCTAAAGTCGAAGGGCGTTCGAGAGAAAAACGGTACGCTTCGCTACACTGAGCCAGTGCGCTTTGACGCATGGATCGTAGGGAAGACAAAGGGGAATTTGAGAAAGCAGGGAATTGCATGAATCTTGAAGAATGGCAGACACGGGTAGACAGCATAGACCTGGGCGGGATTCGTCTTTACCATGCCTACGCCTTCAACGAGAAGACAAGGCAGGTTATAGAGGGAGACATGGAAGATACGGACGAGGAATTCGTGCGCACCCGCTTCCAGCAGCAGCTCATAGGCACGCTTATGCAGATGGACATGGAAGAAAGCATGCGCGCGAAAGACGAAGCGAAAAACGAAGAACGGCGCTAACTTTGCGAACCGTCGCCATGCCGTTCATATAAAAAGATCCCCGCAGCCCTTTGTGGTCGCGGGGATCTTGTATTCGGGCTTAGTTTGTGTGCTATTCGGTGAAGTAGCTCACGCCGCCTTCGATGAGCGGCTGGAACGTGTTGCCCGGCACGTTTTTGTACAGGCCGTAGCCATTACGCTCGGTGTGACCCATCTTGCCCAGTACACGGCCGTCCGGGCTGGTGATGCCTTCGATGGCCATGACAGATCCGTTGGGGTTCACGCTCAGATCCATAGACGGCATGCCCGCCTCGTCGACGTACTGCGTGGCAATCTGGCCGTTGGCAGCAAGCTGGGCGGCAAGCTCGGGGCTCGCGACGAAGCGGCCCTCGCCGTGGCTGATGGCCACGGTGTGAATATCGCCCACTTCGCACTTGCTGAACCAAGGCGAAAGGCTGGATGCCACACGGGTGCGCACCAGGCGGCTCTGGTGACGACCGATTTCGTTGAAGGTCAGGGTCGGGCAGGACTCGTCCATCGGGCGGATGTCGCCGTAGGGTACAAGCCCCAGCTTGACGAGCGCCTGGAAGCCGTTGCAGATGCCCAGCATCAGGCCGTCGCGGTTCTGCAGCAGGTCGCGTACGGCCTCAGTGACCTCGGGGGCGCGGAAGAACGCGGTGATGAACTTCGCGGAACCGTCAGGTTCGTCGCCGCCGGAGAAGCCGCCAGGCAGCATGACGATCTGGCTGTTCTTGATGGCCTCGACGAGCGCCTTGGTGCTTTCGGCAACTGCGGCGGGCGTGAGGTTGTTGATGACCAGGGTCTGCGCTTCGGCGCCCGCGCGTTCGAACGCATGGGCAGTGTCGAATTCACAGTTCGTGCCTGGGAATACCGGAATAATGACGCGCGGCTTGGCAATCGACCCACAGTAGGTCAAAGGCAGAGCATCGGTGTAGGTGACAGGCTCGACCTTCGGGGCCGCGGCTCGATCTTCGTCGGTGCTGCGATACGGGAATACGGGCTCGATGGCGCCCTCCCATGCTTCCTGGAGCTCGGCGAGATTGAGGATTTCGCCCGCAGCGACGAATTCGTATGCCTCGGTGGTCTGGCCGATTTCGGTAACGGACAAAAGCTCGCCGTCTTCGGGGAGCTCTGCGCCATCGGCAAGCTCTACCACGAACGCGCCGTAGTTCAGGTCGAACAGGGCGTCTGCGGAGAGGTTTTCATCGAGTTTGAGGCCGATGCCGTTGCCGATGCACATCTTGAAGAGAGCCTCGGCAAGGCCGCCGAATCCAGGGGTGGAGACGGCGAGGGCGTTGCCTTCGTCAATCAATCCTTCAACCACATCCACAGCGTCGAGGAAGCCTTCGGCCTCGGGCATGGCGGAGTCTTTCTTGTAGGCGGGCTCGATCAGTACGACGCGGCTGCCGGCTTTTTTGAATTCAGGGGAGGTGACGCGATCCACGTGGCCCACGGCGGTAGCGAAGCTGACCAGGGTGGGGGGAACGTCGAGCGTCTCGAAGCTGCCGGACATGGAGTCTTTACCGCCGATGGCGCACACCAAGCTCTACGTGCCTTCAACGCGCTGAGAACGCGGCAGTGGCTGCCCCAACGCTGTGCTTCGTTGCGCAACTCAGTACTCCTGGAAGGTCAGGTAGGCGTTTCGCGCTCAAGTTCTGCGGCAAAGCTTGATGTTTTCACGACGGGCCACATGAGCCCTCGAACTGATTGGCGGAAGACAGATAGCTGAAGCCCATGCCATGCCGGAGCACGTGGTGGTCGCCGTCAACCGGAAGTTTGGCGTATGCGCTATGGGGGGTGAGCTGGTTCGCCGCCGAAGGGCATAAGCCGGTGGCGGCCGATGGTGAGTCGAAATCACCGAAGGCTTTGTTGGAGATGTTGAGGTCGGTCACCACCGACATACGTTCCGCGAGGTGTCGCCCTTCCATCGGGGTATAGCGGCCACCTTTTTTGATATGGACATCTGGCTTTCGGCGCGCCGTTGGATGCCAAAATGCGCGGGCTGACGTCGACGTTATGCCGTTCAGGTCTGCGAACGCGGGCCTCTTCGGTAACTTCGCAATCGGGGCCGCCTCGAGGTTTCTCATGCGAGCTCGATGTTCTCGACGTCCTCAGGCGCCAAGGCAACGGCCATGTCTCCGGCGCGGAATGGCGGCTCGGTGCCGTCAAGGCCGTCGCATTTTTGGGAACGCGATTCAAATCGATGGACAGGCCGTCTGCGAGTTCCCCAGGCGACGAACGCCGCCGGCTCCGAAGTCGTTGCGCTTGATCAATCGCTGCGCCAGACGGAAGAGGCGCTGAATGCGCTCGACAGGGCGCGCCCCTGAACCTCTGCGCCGCGGTCTCGATGTTCCCTAAGGTTGTGCGCTTTGGAAGGCGTTGCGCCGCCGATGCCATCGCGGCCGGTGCGCCGCCAGAAGCACCACGATATCGCCCGGGTGCGTTTCGCGGCGAACGCATCTGCCGGGGCTGCGCCCACGACGGCGCCGATCTCCATAGCTTCGCGGCGTAGCCGATGGTACAACTCGTTGACCTGGCCGGTTGCGAGCCGATTTGGTTGCCGTAGGAAGAGTAGCTGGCTGCTGCGGTGGTGACCAGCTTGCGCTGTGGCAGCTTACCTCAAGCGTTTCGACACCGGAACCGGTGCCCGCCGCGCCGGTCACGCATTGCCTGGTAGACGTAGCCGTGGCCGGACAAGGATCGCGGATGGGTCCGCCGACGCGGTTGCCGCGCCGCCGAAGGGCTGATTTCCGTGGCGGTTGCGGGTTTCGTTTTTGAAGATAGAGCCAGTCCTGTTCTTCGCCATTGACGTCGCACTTGATTTTGACGGTGCAGGCGTTGATTTCCGGATTCGCCGAGGTTTTCAGGATGCCCTTGATTTGACCACTTGAAGCCGATAGTGCCCATGTCCATGAGGCAGATGGGCTTTCGTCGCGGCCGAGCTCGTGGCGCATGGCGAGGTACTGCTGAACGCGGCCTTTACCTTCGTCGTCGATCTGCACGTTCTCAAGAACGGTGCCGGTAGTGTGGCCGTGATGGACCAATAGGTGTCGATCATCTTGATTTCGGTGATGGTATCGCGCTGCTCGTCTTCGGCAGTATTTCTGGCAGAGGCGATGTCGGCCTCGTCCTGGCGAGTCCGCGCTCGGCGATGAAGGCGGCAAGGCCTGCCTCGTCAAGCTCGCGGAAGCCTTCGATGACCTCGACGGCTTCAGGCGTCGGATGCGCCATTTTGAGCGTATCGCGCTCTTCGAGGGATGCTTCGCGCGCTTCGATAGGATTGATGACGTAATGCTTGATGGCGGCAACGTCTTCGTCGGAGAGATCGCCTTCGAGCATGTAGACTTTGGCGCTCAAGACCTCGGGACGCTCCCCTTGGCTGATGAGCTGAATGCACTCGCTTGCAGAAGCGGCGCGCTGGTCGAACTGGCCGGGCAGGGGTTCGACGGCGAAAACAACCGCGCCTTCTGCGGCGGGCAGTTCGGCAAACGCATTGTCGGACTGCGGCTCGCTGAAAACGGTGGGAACGCATTGCTCGAACAGCTCGTCGCTTGCGCCCTCAACGTCGTAGCGGTTGATGAGACGGATGGCCGTGAGGCTTTCGATGCCGAGGATGGTGCGCAGCTCGTGCAAGAGCTGATGCGCCTCGACGTCGAAGCCGGGCTTCTTCTCAACGTAAATACGAGAAACCATGGGTTTCCTGCCTTCCCGGAGTCATGATAGAAGTCGGATGGAATGCGCATGCCTCATTTTGTTGCAAGCGCGTATCTTTTCATGATAAAGCCTTGCGCAGAAAACGGGGCGCATTATTGCCCGGGAACGGGTAATTCATACGAGAAAACGCACGAAAGCCTGCAGAAGAGGAGGGCTTTCGTGCGTTTGTCTAGACGGGACGTATTGTTCTTGCTATTGGGAATTGCGCCATGCGCGTACGCGCCCGTGCTCGTCCCATGCGGCGTCGTAGCCGTGCTCGATGAGCCTTTCGAGCGCTTCCTGCTCTTTGCCGGCGGGAACGTCTACGCTCTCGAGGTATACGCGCTGGAACCTCGGATTGTCGTAATAGAGCTCCGTTTTGAACGGATTGCGCTTTTTGCCGAAGATTGTGTATGCCTGGTAGGCGAATACGCAGGCGTTGAACAGAAGGGCGATGACGGAGATGTTCATATGCGCGGCGGGGCTGTTCGTCGAGTTGACGTCGAATGCGGGGTGCAGATAGAACCAGGGGATGGTCATCGTGACGATCATGTTGA
>JBKTHK010000073.1:0-7729 GCA_047240885.1 Slackia sp.
CTTCGGTTGTCGGAATGGCGGCTTGGCTCAATAAGGTCTAATCCAACAGGAAAAAATCCTGGTCATGCGACGGTTTGCGCTGCTCTTCTGGGGGCAACTGCATGTAGTTGCCGTAGAGCTTACTGAGAATTTCATCGTAGCGTTTGGGCCCAGGGTAGGTGAGACCCTCGAATTCCATGCGAATCGATGGGGCCCATGGGTTGTTATCCATGAGGCAATGCTCACCTTCCATGAAGACGTTTTTGATGTCGTACGCTACTTTTGCTCCCTTGCAGTCGGGGAATTTGGCCAGGATTTCCCCGTACTCATCAAGCCATGCGTTGTACGGCTTTTTACGCGATGAAAGCCATTCGTGCAAATTACGTACTGCACTGCGGGGGTGGAGCAGATTGAAGTCGCTGGCCTTGATGTCTTTGACGGCCCAATAGAGCATTGTATTTGCGTGTTCCAGGGCGGTATACAAAGCGTGTTCTTCCTCGTTGCTTTCAGGCATGCCCACAATGGGAAAAATATCGATAAAGACCGCCTGTTCAAAAGACACGTCTTTGCGCAGGTCCGAAACTGCAGCAGTGGTTTTCGTATCGTAGATTTTCGCGAAGGATTGATGGTAGGGGATGGTGCTTTCGACATACATATCAGCTAGACGATAGCGGTCGTCAAACATGCCGTTCGCGTGGCGGTCGTTGATGATGTCGCACATGCGTTTGTAGTCCTCGATGGGCATGGAAAGGTCGATGTCGTCATCCCAGGGGATAAATCCTTTATGGCGTGGCCGTGGCGTCTGGCAGCCATTTGGCCGGCGCTTGATGCCAGAACGTGTCGAACATATTCAGCATATCGATTTGCGGTTTTTGTTTCGTCCAGCGATAAAAAACTCTTCGGGGCTCTTGGTTTTGTTCGGGCGCGTTTTCTGGTGGCGGACGCTACGCCTCGTCTTTCCTCCTGCTCGACGTAGACGCCTTCTTGCTTGAACACCGTTGCGATGGTTTTGAAGAAGATCTTGACGTCGAATGAAAGCTGATGTTGTGAACGTGAACGTCCATCTTCAGGCGGTCGTGCCGGGAAGCCCAGTGCGTCCGTAAGCCGGCGTACTTAAGCCCGGCACAGGCTTTTCTCCTCGTTGCCCTCGTAGAGCTCGGTCTCTTGAGGTCGGACCGGACCTATGACGCTCATGTTTCCAATCAAGACATTGAGGAATTGCGGGAATTCATCAAGGCTCGTGCGGCGCATGAACGCACCGATCTTCGTCATGCGGGGGTCGTCTGCGCCATTATAGGTGCTGCCGTCGGCCATGGTAAGGTCGGGGGCGTTGACCTTCATGGAGCGGAATTTGTACATGATGAATTCTTTACCGTTTTTGCCGACGCGCGGGGCGTTGTAGAAAACGGGACCCTTGTCTTCGAAGTAGATAATCGGAGCCAGGATGGCGGTCAGCAAAAGTAAAAAAGGCATTACCAAAATGGAAATAACCAGATCGAGGCCGCGTTTGAAGAAGTGAACGTACATTAGGCGTTTCCTCCAGATACGGCAAAGTAGGCGTTTTTGAATGCCTCGATGACATATTCGACGTCTTCGTCGGAAAGGTTGGTATGAAGAGGCAGGGTTATTTCGCTTTCATACATGGCATACGCCTGAGGGAAATTGGCAATGTCGAAGCCGAGGTTTTTATAGGCGGTTAGCAGTGGCAGCGGCTTGTAATGCACGTTGGTGGCTACGCCTGCATGCGCCATATGTTCGATGACCGCGTTGCGGAATGCTTCGTCCTTGCCGTTCATATGCACGAGCATAAGATGGCCTGAAGAGCAGTTGTTTTCGTCGTAATGGTGCAACAGGGTCAAATCCATGTCTGCCAGGCACTTTTCGTACATGCCGATCATGGTGCGGCGGCGTTCGAGCATGCCGGGGTAGCGCTTGAGCTGCGCGAGGCCGATCGATGCCAGGATATCGGTCATGTTGCATTTCCATCCTGTGAAGGCAATGTCGTATTCCCAGGCGCCTACTTTGTTCTTGGACAAGGCGTCTTTGGTTTGGCCATGCAGAGAAAGCAGCATGATCTGGCGGTAGAATTCGTCGGAATCAAAGCCGTGCTCGCGCCAGGTGAGGGCGCCGCCTTCGGCCGTGGTGAAGTTTTTCACGGCATGGAAAGAGAAGGTGGTGAAATCCGCCACCGATCCCGCCGGCTTGTCGTGGTAGGTTGCGCCGAGGGAATGGGCGCCGTCCGCCACTACGATAACGCGGTCGAAAGCCTCCTGTATGCCCTCGGAAGGGTTCCACAGGTCTTTTTTCTTTTCGATCGCGGCGAAGAGTTTATCGTAATCGCACATGCGTCCGCCCAGATCGACGGGGATGACTGCCTTCGTACGTTCGGTAATCAGGCCAGCGAGCTTTTCGTAATCCATTTCCCAGGAGCCGGGGGCGACGTCGCACAGCACGGGCGTTGCGCCTACGTGGCAGATGGGCGAGCAGCTTGCGGTATAAGTGTAGGCAGAGGTGATGACCTCGTCGCCTTCGCCGATTCCCAAGGCGCGCAAACAGCACTCCAAAGCGGCGGTTGCGGAGTTCAGGCAGGCGGTCTTTTGAGCCTGGGTGAACTCGGTCAGCTCTTGTTCGAGGCGTTTCGTGCGAGGGCCCGTGGTGATCCATCCGCTCCTCAGGGCCTCGGTCACCTCTTCGATTTCGGCATCCGAGATATCGGGGGAGAAAAGAACCTGACGCTGCTGCATGCGGACCTCCGTTTCTTCTTGGTAAGACTGGGCTGATAGCCGTCTTGAATCAGTCCAAATTTGAAATTATATAACGTCGGCAGCGTTGGTCAATGAAGTAGGGGAAACCCAAGAAAAGAACGAGATTAGGGGGTGAGTGGGCCATGGCGATGGCTGAAATATGAATCAGAGAGGAATCGTGGCAAGGGTGGTCGTATAGGAAGCGTATGCGACGAAGAACCGCGCATCGTCATGCGATGTTCATATATTGAATATAGCTTTACATAAATGAACATAATCGTTAGGATTGCTTCAGCATTATGGAGAGGGAGATATATGCTGTCCAAGAACGAATTTGAAATACTTAACGCCCTTCGTATGGCGTCGGCGAGCAGCCAACGAAAACTTGCCGAACGTAGCGGTGTTTCTCTAGGAACGGTGAATAAGGTTCTGAAGTCTTTGTCTGAACGGGGTTTGATAGATGGATATTCCGTAACTGAACAGGGCATGGACGCTCTTGCTTCCCACAAAGTCGAAAATGCTGTCATTATGGCGGCGGGCCTTTCTTCCCGTTTTGCCCCCATTTCTTATGAAAAGCCGAAAGGGCTGCTTAAGGTCAAAGGCGAAGTGCTGATAGAGCGGCAGATTCGCCAACTGCAGGAGGCTGGTATTTCGGACATCACCGTAGTGGTTGGTTACAAGAAAGAGCATTTTTTCTACCTTGAGCGGGAGTTCGGTGTCTCGATTGTCGTGAACGAAGAGTACGCTTCGCGCAACAACAATTCCTCACTCATGAAGGTTCGTCACAAGTTGGGTAATACGTTCGTCTGTTCCTCGGACGATTACTTTACCGAAAACCCTTTTGAGCCCTATGTGTACAAGGCTTACTATGCTTCGGTTTTCGTTGAGGGAGAAACGAAGGAATGGTGTATTAAGCCAGGAACGGGCGATCGCATAGAGTCGGTGACGGTTGGCGGGCGTGATTCGCACATCATGCTTGGCCACGTCTACTTCGACCGAGTTTTTTCCCGGTCGTTCGTGCGTATTCTCGAAGAGGAATACGACCTTCCCGATACGGCCGACAAGCTGTGGGAGGAAATTTACGTTGACCACATAAAGGAGCTCGATATGGTGCTCCGTCCATATAGGGATGGCGTCATTCATGAGTTCGACTCCTTGGATGAGTTGCGTGAGTTCGACCCGTACTTTCTCAGCAACGTGGATTCGAGGTGTTGACAATATCGTTGCCGTGCTTGGTTGCGACAAGGAAGATATTCACGATGTCTACCCGCTCAAGCAGGGATTGACCAACCTCTCGTGCCATTTTGCTGTAGGAGACGAAGAATACGTCTATCGCCATCCGGGCGTGGGAACGGAATACATCATTGACCGCGAAGCGGAACTGGTTGCTCAGTCTTTGGCGAAAGACCTTGGTCTTGATGGCACGTATATTTTCGAGGACCCCTCTCGTGGTTGGAAGATTTCGCGTTTCATTCCCAATGCTCGTCAGCTGGACCCTCATGACTCTACACAGGTGGAACGCGCAATGAGGATGGCGCATACGTTGCACGATTCCCCCATGAAGACTCAACGATCGTTTGATTTCTACGAAGAGTCCGTCAAGTACGCAACGCTGCTTGAGGAACTGAAAGGGCGCATTGACATCGCAGGGTTTGACGAAATGGCCCAAAAGGCGCAGCGTCTGAAGCGACTTATAGATGCGGATGGTGCAAAGCGCTGTCTGACGCACAATGACTTCTTCCATCTGAACTTCCTGATTGACGAGCATGGCAGCATGTATCTCATAGACTGGGAATATTCGGGCATGTCCGACTATGCAAGCGACTTCGGCACGTTCGTAGTGTGTTGCGAGCTGAGCCGAGAAGAGGCCGAGACGGCGCTTTCGTATTATTTCGGGCGCACGCCCACTTTTGCTGAACGTTGTCATAATTTTGCCCATGTGGCGATGGCCGGTTGGTGCTGGTACGTTTGGTCTTTGTTTAAAGAGGCGCAGGGCGAATGCGTGGGCGAGTGGCTTTATGTCTACTATCGCTACGCCGTCGATTACCTCGATGACGTTTTGTCGTGGTATGAAAACGGCGAGGACGGGGTCGCATAGCAGGTCTGTCTTATGTGGCCTATGCCGTGAGCATGGTGCATAGCGAAGGTGCGCTCGGCTCGAATGTGCTGACTGCCGAAAGCCCGAAGCGAAAGCGGGAATCGTGGAACAGCACATCGCGCTTCGCGAGAGCGCAGGAGGAAATACTTCATAAGGGCGTTGCCTTTGCGATGGCGTCGGCATTTGTTACGGCCTTTATACGGGTTTCTCACTCTGGCGCAAACTCAGGGCGTGTGGGAATGGTTTGCGGTCTGAGTGGGAGACGGACAGGCGCTCTCAGCGCTTTGTCTACTTTGCGCTTGCCGCATTGGCGGCTGGCATCAATGATTTTATTAGCGGAATCTGTCCGTGCTTGTGCGAAAACCGCCAGCTGGGAGATTTTTGAAGACCGTCAAGAGCAGGCCAGGTCTCGTCATGATGCTTTGTGCGGCTATCGGAGGTCCGTTTGCGACTATCGCGTATGTTGTTGCTTTGAACTCTGCTGCGGCATCGGCAACCCAGGCGTCATTGTTCCGATTGCGGCATTGAATTGTGCAATCGGCGCGGTGCTGGGTCGGCTTTTCTTCAAGCAGGCATTGAATGCGCATAAGGTAATTGGCATTGCAGTGTGCCTGGTCGCTGCCGGTCTTATTGGCGGAACGAGTTTCGCTTCAATGGGGCCAGAGGCCCTAATGGGTTGTTTCTTCGCTTTTCTCGCGGCGTTTGGCTGGGGCTTTGAAGGCTGCGTTGCCGGATTTGGCACTATCTTGATCGATTATCGGATCGGCATTGCCATCCGTCAGGTTACCGCAGGCGCTCTCGAGCTTTTCGTCGTCTTCCCAGTGCTTATGGTATTTGGCGGTGGCGCCGAAGTTCTTGGAGCGGTGGCGGGAGCCGCTGCTACAAGTCCAGCATTGCTTTTCTTTCTGCTCTCCGGCTTCTTCGCCATGCCGGCATTTTCCTTCTGGTACAAAGGCAACTCCATGTGTGGCACTGCGTTGGGCATGGCGTGCAATGGTATGTATGCATTCTGGGGGCCGTTTTTCATCTGGATTATTATGGGCGTGCTCAATATTGGCGGAATGGCCGCCGATTATCCGCCGCTCTCTTTGGTTCAGTGGGTTGGTGCCGTCATCATGGTCGCTGGCATTTTCTGCATTGCGATGAACCCTCTGGACTTGCTACATATGAAAAAAGGAGAGGACTAAATTATGGGTAACAGTCTGATTCCTCTGCACTATGCCATTGTCAAGCATTTCGTGGACGGACGCCAAGACTGCGCTTCTGATGTCGTGTCCGCTCTGAAGGCCGATTACGGAAGCTACAAGATGCTGACATTGAAAGATGTCGAAGAAGCGCTGGCGACCGCAAAGGAGAATGGCGTTTTGGAAGAGTGCGGGTATGATTTGGACTCCAACGGAGGGCTGGTTGTCTATTATCGCATGACCGATTTCGGCAAGGATATGGTTGGTCGCTATATTCTTAAGCAAATACGGTCAAGTGCAGAGCAAGAATGCGGTAGGGCGAGGGTTTCTCGTCCTACTTTGTGCATTGAGCTCATTTTCCGATAAACGGGCGGCTGTTTCGTTACGCTACTTGGAGCAAATTTTTCGTATTGAAATGCGAGACTGTGCGTAGGGGTGTTTGATATTGAGAACTACGGCGTTGTTTTTGCGTTGTAGGTTTTTCTTGGCCTCGAAGGTGGCGCTGGCTAAAGCTGCGCTTCTTTTCGCCACCCTCTGTGCGGCGCTCCTCTTTGCCGCGCCAGCCTACGCCGAAGAGGCTTCGTCCGACGACAAGATACACATCATGACCCTCGAGGGTTCCGATGCCATCATCATCGAGAGCAACGGGGTCTTCGGCATGGTGGATTCCGGCGAGGACGACGACTACCCAGACGGAAGCGACCCCCGCTATCCTCTAAGGCCCGGCATAACGCAGGGTCATGGACATCAGGACGAGGTTGTCGCATACATGCGAAGCATCGGCGTGACGGAGGATAATTTTGATTTCTACATCGGAACGCATCCGCACAGCGACCATATAGGGTCGGCCGATGAAATCATTCGCGCCTTCCATCCTAAGCGCGTATACGTACCTGAATATAAAGATGAGTACATTTCCTATGATCCCGCCTTGTGGGACAACCGCTATGTATATGACCGCATGATCGAGGCTGCCTACGAAGTAGGGGCAACCGTAATCTGGGGCCTCATCCCTCTGCCCCGGTATTCCCGGAAATGCCCGATGCGGAATTGGGCGGTAATTCGGAACCGGAGGGGGATGGTTCCGGGAATGTCGAAGACGACGGCTCCAGCAGCTCCGACGGGTCGGGCGGCTCTAATGGGTCGGGCGAGGTAGATGACCCTAGCGATTCGGACAATGTTGGCCAGGCTGGTCAGGATTCTGTGGATTTGAACTCCTTCGCAGAAGACGAGGCTGACGGCGAAGGGACTGCTGAGGCCTATGTGCTCGGGGATCCTAACGGCTCTTGGGCCGGCCGTCTTATAGAAGACGGCCCTAAGCCTCAGCATGACCCTGTGACTTTGGATGAGGCTGCGGGTCTTGACTTTCAGCGCAACGACATCGCTGCCGCGTCCGACATGCCGGGCGGACCGGTTGGGACGATTGGCAACCCTCGCTTCATGCTGGGCGACTTCTCTATAGAGATAATGAACTACGGCGACGACTATAAGACGACGCCCGTTGCTGATGCGAACTGGTTCTCGTGGGGCGTGAAGGTTTCCGCATACGGAAAAACTGCCTTCCTTGCGGGCGATATCGGGAATTATGACGGCGACGAGGATCGCCTTGCGGTTCAGCTCGGGCATGTCGACGTTCTCAAAATGGGGCATCATGGCTTAAGCTCCTCTTCGATGCCCGAGTATCTTTCCGCGCTTGCTCCTGATTACGCGATGTGGACTTCGGA
>JBKTHK010000074.1:0-7108 GCA_047240885.1 Slackia sp.
GCTTCCCTCGTCGAAGACGACGTCGCCTTCGGTCCGGAAAATCTCGGCGTTGAAACGGAGGAAATAGCCCTACGCGTTCGCTCTGCGCTTGAAGAAGTTGGTCTCGTCGGCTTCGAAAAGCACGAGACCAACGCGCTTTCGGGCGGCCAAAAGCAGCGCGTCGCCATTGCCGGCGTTTTGGCCATGAATCCGAAAATCCTCATTCTTGACGAAGCATCCTCCATGCTTGATCCGCGCGGGCGCAAGGGTCTTATGCGCGTGTGCAAAGAATTGCACGAACGGGGCATGACTATCGTCACGACACCCACTTCATGGAAGAAGCCGCCGAGGTCGATCGCATCATCGTCTTGGAGCAGGGACGCGTCGCCCTTGAAGGCGCACCCGATGAAGTTCTCGCAAGAACCGACGTCCTTGGTCGGCTCAACCTGGAAGTGCCCTTCGCATGCCGCCTCTCCACGGCGCTGCGCGAACGAGGCGCCTGCATTCCCGTCTGCATTCGCGAAAATGCCTTGGCAGATGCCATTGTCCAAGCGGCAGACTCCGCTCTCCTCGCAAAACGATGCGAAGCAGCGGAGAAAAACGCGATTAGAGATGCCTCCAAGAGCGCCGCGGCTGACAACACGCCGGCAGCGGGATCGTCCCCGGCAGAGAACCCGACAGCGAGCTCGGCCTCAGCCCCGAACGAGGCATTGGCGGCCGCAACCGACAGCGTCTCGATGACGGACGCGCGAAAAAGTATCGCTCCCTTCATCGAATTCGACCACGTATCCCATACCTATCTCGACGCTTCACGCGCAAAGAAGAATCGCTCTAAAAAGCACGATAAGCAGGCGAAATGGGGCAACGACCCCAACGCCGTCTGGGCGCTGCACGACGCAACCTTCTCCATAGCGAAGGGGAGAGTTCGTCATATTGCAGGTCACACGGACGGGAAAATCGACCCTATCCAGCACATGAACGGCATCTTGAACCCACCTGCGGCCGCGTTTCGTGGAGGGCAAAGACATCGCCGACAAAAAGAGCCAACATCGCGCGGTCCGGTCGTTTTTCCAATATCCCGAGCGCCAGCTTTCGCCGCCACGGTTTATGACGACGTCGCCTTCGCCCACGCAACATGGGTCTGACGAACACGAAATCGACGCTCGCGTGCGCAGTCGCTTGCACGAGTCGATTCGATTTCGAAGCCCTCAAAGACACGAGCCCCTTCGGCGCCAACAACGCCGCGCTTCGCCGGCGTATTGGCCATGAGGCCGAGCGTGCTTGTCCTCGACGAGCCCACGGCTGGACTCGATCCCGCCGCGCGCCGAGACTTCCTCGCGCTCATCTCCTCGTTGCACAAGGAAATGGGACTGACCGTAATCATGGTATCCCACAGCATGGACGACCTCGCCGCATTCTGCCAGAAGCTCATCATCCTCAAAGAGGGAGACACCTTCGCCATGGGCGCGCCTGAAACCGTTTTTCTGCAAGAGAAGGAGCTTGAAGTCATCGGACTGGGCGTTCCCGCAGCTCAACGCATGGCAAGTAAGCTTCGTGAGCGTGGCATACCCATGCCTAACTATACGATGTATACTATAGATTCTCTCGTCGAGATACTCGCCCCAACGCTATTGGACAAGGCAACGTGTCCGAAAACGATCGAGGAGGACGTCCGATGAATTCCGTCTTCTCCTTCGGTAGCTATTACCCCGGGTCAAGCCCCCTCCACAAGCTGGACCCGCGCACGAAGCTTTTGGCGGGCGTAGCGCTTATTGCCGCCGCACTGCTTTCGCAGGATTTCTGGGGATTGGGCGTCGTGGCGCTTTTCGTCGCAGCATTCTACGCGCTCTCCCGCATACCGCTGGGCAAAGCCGCCCGATCGCTCGCGCCCCTGCTGGCCATCGTGGTCGTAGCATCCATTCTGAATCTCTTCCTCATCCAAGACGGACTGGTCCTGTTCCAATGGTGGTTCATCCGCATCAGCGAAGGCGGCATATATTCGTGTTCGTTCATTGCGTGCCGCCTTGTCCTCATGATGCTCGGTATGAGTCTGATCACCATGACCACCACGACGATCGACCTGACCGAAGGGTTCGAACGCCTGCTCTCCCCTCTTGCGAAGATAGGCTTTCCCGCCCATGAACTCGGCATGATCATGGGCATCGCCTTACGCTTCATGCCGCAGTTCGCCGACGAATTCGTCAGCATCTACCATGCGCAGATAAGCCGCGGGGCAACGTTTTCCAGCAGTCCGAAACGAGGCGTCCGCATGCTCTCTTCGCTCACCATCCCGCTTTTCACCAGCGCATTCCGCCGCGCGGAAACGCTTGCGTTCGCCATGGACGCGCGATGCTATCACGGCTGCGTCGGACGAACACGCCTGCATCCCTTGCGCTTCACGGCAACAGACGCGTTAGCGGCGCTGGCCATGGCTTCCCTTGGCGCCTGCGTTCTTGCCGTAAATTATCTGCTGTAGCTAGATAAAAGCGCCGAAAACACGCTTTCGACCCCCTCGAAAAGAAAGGAAGCATTATGAACGGAATCGCAACCATTCTCGACCTCAACGCCGCCTGCATGGTATCTCGCAACCAGCGTAGACGGGCAGCCCCATGTTCGCCCGTTCAGCTTCGCCGAAGCACGGCAAAATTCTGCACGGCAACCACCAAAGACGTGTGGGAGGAGCTTCTGGAAAATCAACGCTTCGAAGCAACCTCGTGGTGGCCCGGCCACGGCTGGCTGATTCTTCGCGGCAAAGCAGGGCTTGAAGACCTCGTGGGCGAAGAGGTGCGCACGGCGGGGTACGAGCATCTTGAAAGTCTGGGAGAGCACTACGACGGGCCGCACGATGAAACGCTCGTCTTTTTTAGCGTGGAAGAGCCTCAGGCATGGATTTGCAACCACGACGAATGGGTACCCGTAAGGCTATAGATGTACCGCTATCCCGCGCACTTCACGCCGCTACTCAAGCACAGATCATTCACGCATGCATGATTCCAGGAGTTCTCATGACCAATACCGCAGCCTACGAGGCGCTTGAAGAAATCGTCGATTATCTGACGGGCATCCCCGCGTGGTTCCTCGCCACAATCGACGAGAGCGATGCCACGCAACCGCGCGTGCGGCCTTTCAGCTTCGCTGCAGCTGAACAAGGCAAGCTCTGGTTTTCCACCTCGCGCGACAAAGACGTGTATCGCGAGCTCGCGCACAACCCAAAATTCGAACTGTCCGGCTGGAAGCCTGGCGAATATTGGATTGTCGTAACCGGCCAGGCCGATCTTGCCGATGACGCTTCCGCCAGCGCTGCGCTGCGCCAGGCGGGTTTCGAGCACATGGCGGGCATCGGCGAACACCACGATTCGCCGGACGATGGCCGCCTGATGTTTTCAGCGTAAGAAACGGCATGTTCACATGCGTGACAGCAGCGAACGTACGCTCATGTTCTAGCCCAGCCCCGGTTGGCCCCGAAGCCCGCGATTCAAAGCACCGAAAGGCTTCGGGGCCAATCGGCCGCAACGCGGCTTGACGCATGCGGGCCGCGTACTTAATTCGCCTTCGTCCATACACGAACCAGTATGACAAACACCGCGCCTCCTACGATGTGCCGAGCGTAGCGGCAGATGTTCAAAAAGATATCTTCCGCTGCGTCGATTGCGGCAAAACCGCTCGTCTTAGCCAGAAGACCATAGGTAGAAAAACATATTCGCCACGCAGTGTCAAAGCCGCACGCCACAACGCAGAGATGGGCAGCAAAATACCGACAACCTTATCAACGACCGTACGAGCCCCGAAACCGATCGCACCGCCAGGCAGACAAAGATACACAACAGCGTAATCAGTCGGGCGTAACCTTCGAAACGGCTACCGAAACCATGGCTGCACCCACAGCACCACCGTTCATGTACAGGAGCCATATACAGGAATATTGTCACCAAAGCGCCCGCAAGATTGCCAACCCAGACGATTGCCCAGTTCTTCAGCATGGCGGAAACCGAGATCTTCTTGCTAGCCAAGGCAGCAACCATGAGGGAGTTGCCGGTGAACAGCTCCGCGCCGCAGCACAGCACCAAGACCAGGCCCAGGCAGAAGCAAAGGCCGCCCACGACGCGCTGCACCGCGAACGGAATGGACGGATCGCCCAGGAAAACGCAAAAGTACAAGGCGCCGAACGAGATGAAAGCGCCGGCAAGCATGGCGAGCACAAACACCTTGGCAGGCTTCATCCCCGCTTTCGCAACCGCGATGGACTCGGCCTTCGCCTCGATCTCCGCAGGAGACAAAGCATCGGGCCGCACAGCTTTCAGCTCGGATTCGTCAAGACACGACACGGCATTCTTCCTTTCCCCCATGCCCTCCACGAAACCGAGCCCGATCGGCATGATGCGGTCGCTTCGGGCGAGCCGAATAAGATGCCGAAAGCCTACACCACCCCAGACGGACGCTGCGTACGATTTCGGCAAACGCGCCCCGTAACGACGCCTATGCCCAGGCTGCCCACATGACGACATGCATGTTCATATACAATTCCGAACGAGATCAATCCCGGGTGAGAAAAACGAAAGGAACCCGCATGAACACCGTCCGCATTGCACGACCCGAAGAATTCGAGCGCATTGCCGCGTTCTACGACGAAATGATTGCCGCCATGGCAGAATCCGCCTTCGACCCCGAATGGGACCGTGAAACGTACCCTGACGACGCCTTCTTGCGTCGCGCGGTTGAAGAGGGCTGCATGATCGTCTGCGAATGCGACGGGGAGCTGGCGGGCGCAGGCGTGCTCGAGCATCACGGTGCAACCGAATATGACGGCGCCGATTGGAACGTCGCTGCCGCAATCGACGAATACTCCGTCATCCATCTGCTATGCTCGCTGCCACGCTTCCAGGGCAGGGGTATCGGCCGCACCCTGCTACGCGCCATGATCGATATCGCACGCAAGAACGGAAAACGCTGCGTACGCCTAGACATCCTGCCCGATAACACTCCTGCTCAAAACCTCTACGAATCCGAAGGCTTCGTGCGCATTGGCGAAGCAACGCTGCATTACCCCGACGGATCGTTTGACTCCGTGCTTTTCGAGCTGCCGCTAAATTAGCCCCCGGGGGGTTCCGGGCTCAAGCACCGTCTACCAGTTTCCGAAAACGAATCGCTGGATGTCCTGATTGAGCATAATGACGAAGAACCCGACGAACAGCGCCATGCCCGCGATGCTCATATAGTTCATAGCCTTGTAGCCAACCACCCTGCGAGAGACCTTCTGGAATACCTCGATAACGAAACGCCCGCCGTCGAGCGGTGGAATAGGCAGCAGGTTCATAATGCCCAAAGAAACAGAAATCATCGCCATGAACTGCAGAAACATTGCCAATCCCGCATCGGCGTACGCCTTCGACATAACGGCCATCCCCATAACGCTCGTCGAACCTTCGACGCTTTGCATGGCCGTTTGAGGATTGAACAGGCCCGCAACCGCCTGCACAACCATGCCGATGTACGTCACGCCCGCCGAAATGGAATCAAGGGGGCTCAGAACAATGTGCTGCACGGTACCAGCGTTGTCGGTCACGTCGACGCCTATGACGGAAAAGGCAACGACCAGCAGCACAATGGCAACGAGCAGGTTCATGAAAATGCCAGCGAGAAGAATGACCGAGCGCTTCCAGAACGGCAAAGAGCGATACGTATGGGAGCGCTCCTCCAGATACAGGTCGTGGGAGTTTTCGAATGCACGCGGCTCGCCCTCTTTCAGGTCGATGCCGCGCTTTGCATCGCGCAAAGCGCGCGTGCGAAAGATGTTATGCTCGTCGCTTTTCTTCGGGCCGACAAGGCATCCCCAATCTTCAAGCACATATAAGACCTCACAGGCGTCATCCACGGAAATACCGATTTCTCCTGCAAGGTCGTCCGCGTAAATCGTCCCGTGCGTGTAGGCGTACGCGAGGGCTCTCTCAATATGCGGATTTTCCTTACCAGGCTCCATGCCGCACACTTTCGCATAGCCGCCAAGCGGAATGGCAGTCAGACCGTAGCGCGTCCCTTTCCAAGTGAAACCAATATTCGGCCCAGGAAGACCGATCATGAACTCGGTCACACGGACGCCAAACGCCCGTGCCGCGAGATAGTGGCCGCCTTCGTGCACAAAGACCAGAATCGAAAGAACAATGGCCAAATACAAGACCATCATGACAATATCCATGCTCGTCCTATTCATACGCTGCAAAAGACGCGCTGATCAACGTCTTTTGCATGTCCATGTATATTAAAACGCGCACCGGGCAACCCGATGCGCGATGAAGTCTAGCATTTCGATACGCCGCGTCTCCCCGTGCGAACAAGATAGGAAACGAACTCCACGGAATTGAAACGACGCCGTCAACCTAGCGGCAAAAGCGTCGCATTAACGACGAGCGGCAAGATGCTGTGCAGCCTTACTGCGGGCCCACGCATCAAGCTCGGCGAGCTGATCGAGGCTTTCCACCTTCTGCACGCCTTCTGTCTCATGCGCTTCCATGACGTGCTCGACACACCCGTCTATATCGAGGTAGCCGCAGGCATCCTTTAGGAAATGCGCCACGGCAACTTCGTTGGCGGCGTTCATCACGCACGGAAGCGTTCCGCCGACCGTACCGGCATGACGGGCAAGATCGAGGCACCGAAACGTCTCGGTGTCGGCGGGATAGAACTCCAGCGAACCGAGCTTTGTAAAGTCAAGGGGTTCGACAGGAGCGTTCCAGCGGTCGGGATAACTCAAGGCGAACTGGATGGGAATCCGCATGTCCGTGGTTCCCAGGTGGGCCTTCACGCTACCGTCCGAAAACTCCACCATGGAATGAATGGCGCTTTGCGGCTGCACGACCACTTTGATTTTCTCATACGGCATGGCAAAGAGGTGATGCGCCTCGATAACCTCCAGGCCTTTATTCATCAGAGTGGATGAGTCGATGGTGATCTTCGGTCCCATTTTCCAGGTGGGATGAGCAAGGGCCTGAGCCGCCGTCATACTCTTGAGCTCGGCGCGCGTTTTACCGCGGAAAGGCCCTCCCGAGGCGGTGACCCACAATGCCGTCACTTCCGCATGACGCTCGCCCAGCAAGCATTGATAGATGGCCCCATGCTCGGAATCGATCGGCAT
>JBKTHK010000075.1:0-7024 GCA_047240885.1 Slackia sp.
TCGCGAAAACGAAAAAAGAACCCGAAGGCAAAAAGGCAAAGCGTCACCGACGCCGCAGACGCCAGCCACGATATATCGGCGTTGATGCCGACCCCGAAGCGATCGGGATAAAGAGCCGACGTTTCGAACGAACAGTAGACCCACGCCCAGACAAACCCAATGCCCAAATGACGAAACTTGATCGAATCCCCGATTTTCAGCACGATGTCAGAAAGACTCGTCATTCACCCTCCTTTGCAACAAATGCAATAATGACGCATTTCCCCAGGTATTTCGCTCACCTATTTCAGGTTAAAAGCCAAAGACCCCGCTTTTCGGCGATGTTTTCATAATCCGGCCGCACCAGGATAGGGCAAGAGGCGGATAAAGCTCCCCTTGAAAAAACGCATGGTGGCGACCTTGCCCCCCTCCCATCGACAAAGCCGTCGCCATGCAATCCACAAGGACACAGGGAAAGGGATCGGTCATGAGCATTCATCAACCGCAAATCGATCGTCGTTCTTTTTTGACGGGAACGGCAGCCACCGTCGGCATCGCAACCATCGCAGGACTGGCGGGTTGCGCCCTTCGCAGGCAAAGCCTGAAACGAAAGACGCTGGCGAAACCGGTTCGGAAACAGGCACCGAAACGCCGTCGTGGCTCGGCGCCGCGCCCGAGATATCCGATGCCGACTGCGTCGAAACGCTCGATTTCGAAGTGGTTGTCGTCGGCGCGGGAACATCCGGCTATTTTGCCGCAGCAAGCGCAGCCGAAAGCGGCGCCAAAACGCTCCTTATCGAAAAATCGGGACAAGGAAGCAGCATCGATCGTCAGCCTCGGTGCAGTCGGGTCGAAGCTGCAGCAGGAACAGGGCATCGATATCGACGTCATGGACATCGTCACCGACATGGACCACTATGCGCTCGGCCAAATCAATGCGCGACTCGTCAGACTCTGGGCCGAGAAATCTGGCGAAGCCATCGACTGGTATACCGACCTGATGAACGAAAGCGGCATGGAGGTTCAACTTGAGTGGAACATGCCCGAAGGAACCCGTTACAAAGAATGGCCCACTGGCCACGGAACCAACGGCGAATACCCGTCCCGCGAAGGCGACGTCGCCGAAATCATCGACGCCTACATCACGTCCTTCGAAGGATGCGAAGAGCGCTTCAATACGCCCATGATTCGCCTCATCGTCGAAAACGGCCGCGTCGTCGGACTCTATGCGGAAAACAGCGACGGCGACCCCATTCGCGTCAACGCCTCGAAAGGCGTAATCGTCGCGACGGGCGGATACGCCTACAACCAAGACATGTATTCGACCCTTCAGCCCGAACGCCTCTCATGCCTGGGAACGTTCGACGCGTTTCCCAATTGCGTCGGAGACGGCATCAAGGCCCTTATGTGGGAAGGAGCGAAACTCGACCCCGTTCACACCTCCCTCACGTTCAATCGATGCCTGCTAACCGCAGAGCAAGAATCCGGCGACCCCTACTCCGTCGGATCGGATTACGGCTATTACTTTTTCAGCTCGCAGCCCTTCCTTCGCGTCGATGCGAACGGTGAGCGATTCCACAACGAAAGCGCTCCTTACGACTTCGTGATGAACGCCATGACGAAATACCCCAAAGGCCAGCGAACCTGGCATCAGGTATGGGACGCGAACTGGCAGGAAAACGTACAGCGTTTCCATACGGTGGGCTGCTCCACCATCTGCTATCGCGAAGGCGCCGACCACGATGCTTTCCCGACCATGATGGACGACTGGATCGGACCCGAAATGGAAAGCTTCGTTGAAGCCGGATATATCGTCAAAGCCGATACGCTTGAAGAGCTTGCCGACAAGCTCGGATTCGAAAACGAGAAAAAGAAGGCTTTCCTCGTAACGTGCGAGCGACAGAACGAGAACTTCGACGCACAAGCCGACCCCGATTTCGGCAAAGAGGCATTCCGTCTTTCCGAGCTACGAACCGCACCGTTTTATGCAACCGTAAAATCGTGCGCACTTACCTTGTGCACCCTCGACGGCATTGTCGTGAATGAAAAATGCCAGCCTTATGGTTCAGACGGCAACGTCATTGAAGGAGTACGCGTCGTAGGAAACGATCAAGGCTGCTTCTATGCAGGCACCTACCCCAACCAGGCCGCAGGCCTCAATGCCGGACGATGTGCAACATTCGGACGCATGGTCGGCAAGGAACTCGCCGAAGCCTAGATGGTTGACAGCAGCGGCTCCCTACAAGACGACGAAAACGACAACACGCCAAACCCCGAATCGGCAAGAAAAAAGCCATTCCGAAGCATGACGCAAAACGGGAGCCCGCATCGACGCAGGCTCCCGTTTCGTTTACAGGTCTATGCGCACAATGGGCGCATAATCCTTGAGCAGCTTTTTCGTCATGCCGTTTTTGGCGAACTTGATGTACAGCAGATCGCCGTCGACTTTGGTCACGCGGCCGCGACCGAACGTCTTATGGTCAACCACGTCCCCCACGGCAAAGGTCATCTTTGCTGCAGCTTTCTTACCGGCATTGGGATTGGCTCGACCGAGCACACGTTCGCCCGAACCGTGGGTCGCCTTGCCAAGCGCACGACCCTCGGACCCGCGCGACGACGTGCGCGATGCATTCGACCCCATGAAATCCGCGAACGAAGAACCGCCCGACGATGCGCCCGAACGTCCTGCAGAACGAGGCCTGCTGCCGCCCGCGCTGGACTGGCCGAACACGCGGCCGCCACCGGCCTCGGTACCGCTGCCAGAAATGCCGCGACGGCTTCCGCGCTTCTCCCATCCCGTACCCGAGAAGCCCGAACTTCCCAGACCGATGGTCTTGCGCAGCTCAGCAGGAATCTCCGACACGAAACGCGACATGGGATTCGCCGCGGTCTCACCGAAAATCTGACGAGCATACGCGCAGGTAAGATAGAGCTTCTTGCGAGCGCGTGATAGCGACATAAGCCAGGCGGCGTTCCTCTTCCAGGCCGGATTCGTCATGCGAGGAATTCGAATGCGGGAACAACGTCTCTTCCATGCCCGCCACGAACACGCAGTCGAACTCGAGACCCTTGAAGAGTGGACCGTCATGAGCGTGACGGCCCGGTCGTCTTCGGCAGAGGCCGCATCAGGTCGGTACGCAGGCGGACCCATTCGATGAAGTCGGCCAGGAATCGGGCGAAAGCTGGCGCACGGCGGCAAGAGCGTCGTCGCGGGCGATCTCCGGCTCGTCTTCCACCTGATGCGTCTGGACGTATTCGTCGACGACGGACCGGAATGCCTTGCTGTTCTCGATGCGCCCGCGTGCTTCGTCCGTCCCTTCGTTTTCATAGGCCGCGATCATGCCGCTCTTGTCTATGACCGCCTCGATCACCTTGCGCAAATCGCCGCCGTAGCTGCGCGCTTCCTCGATCAGAGAGAGGAAGCCGCCGAGCGCGTTGCGGGCGCGCATCTGCAGATGCTCATCGGCCAAGCACAGCTCGGCCGCCAGCATGAAGGGCATGTTGGTCATGCGCGCCGCCGAATCGATGTATTCGACGGTGGTGCGACCGATGCCTCGGCGCGGGACGTTGATCACGCGCTTGGCGGCAATGTCGTCCGCCGGATTCACCAGCAGCGTCAGATACGCCATGACGTCGCGGATTTCGGCACGGTCGAAGAATCGCGTGCCGCCAACGATACGATACGGCACGCCTGCACGCAGCAGCATGTCTTCGATGGAACGGCTCTGTGCGTTAGTGCGGTAGAACACGGCGATTTCGTCGTAAGGAATGCCCTCGCTTCGCTGATGCTCGATTTCCGCAGCGATCCAACGGCCTTCGTCGCGCTCATCGGAGGCCATGTAAACGTTGATCTTGTCACCCTCACCCGCCGCCGTGAACAGCTTCTTTTTCTTGCGGTGCGCATTGTTGGACACCACGGCGTTCGCGGCGGCGAGGATATTGCCCGAGCTGCGATAGTTCTGCTCGAGCTTCACCGTGTGGGCGCTGGGGTAATCGGATTCGAACTCCAGGATGTTGCGAATGTCGGCGCCACGCCACGAGTAAATGGACTGGTCGTCGTCGCCTACCACCATGATGTTCTTGTGCTTGGCCGCAAGCAGCTTGGTGATGGCGTACTGCGCGTGGTTGGTGTCCTGATACTCGTCCACCATGAGGTAGCGGAAACGATCCTGATACGCCTCGAGCACATCGGGGTGATCTTTGAGCAGCAGATACGTATACAGCAGCAAATCGTCGAAGTCGAACGCGTTGGCGGCCTTCAGGCGCTCCTGCAGACGCTTGTATACACGGGCGGCAACCTTCGCCGAAGGGTCGTGCGCCTCCCGCTCGAACACACCGGGGACAATCAATTCGTTTTTCGCGGTTGATATGCGGTTGCGGATGGCGTTGATCGGCCAGCGTTTAGGATCGATGTCGAACTCAGCCATGATGTCTTTGACCAGACGCTTGCTATCGTCGTCATCGTAGATGGTGAAACCCTTGTCGAAGCCCAGCTTCTCGCAATCGGTGCGCAGCATACGCACGCACATGCTATGGAAGGTTGAGACCCACATGCCGCGCGCCGCAGGGCCCACAAGCTTGCCCAGACGCTCGCGCATCTCGGCCGCAGCCTTGTTGGTGAACGTGATGGCAAGAATCTGCCACGGCTGCACGCCCAAATCTCCCAGCATATGCGCAATACGGTATGTGAGCACGCGCGTCTTGCCCGAGCCGGCGCCCGCCAGAACAAGCAGCGGACCCTCGGTGCATAGCACCGCTTCTCGTTGCGCTTCGTTCAGAGAATCTATATCGACGATACCCATGCGATTCGCTCCTCTTATATGTTGAAAGATCCCACACATTGCCCCGAGGCCGCCCCAGCAGCCTCATCCGACCGAACAGCGCCAATGCGCCGCTGGCAACGGAAGACAAAAAGGCGCGGCCCGAAAGCCACGCCCGAACACACGTTGCTGCGCGATCGCTACGCAGCGATCAGCAGGAAGTAGCCCAGCACCACAACACCGAGGATGATGCGGTAAACGCCGAAGGCAGTGAAGTCGTGCTTTTTCACATAGCCCACCAGGAACTTGATGGCCAGCACCGAAACCACGAATGCCGTGACCAAGCCGATGCCGAAGATCATCCACTCCATGCCGGTATAGGCGAAGCCATGCTTGATGAACTTCAGGACGCTCCAGCCGAGCATGATGGGAATGGCCAGGAAGAAGGCGAACTCGGTGGCGATGGTGCGCGACGTACCCACAAGCATAGAACCGATGATGATGGAGCCGGAACGGGACGTGCCGGGAATGATCGCCAGGCTCTGGAAGATACCGATGATGAAGGCCTTGCCGTAGGAGAGTTCATCGAAGGTGTTAACCTTGGCGATGACGCTCGAGGCGTCATATTCCGCCTCCGCATCCGGATCGACCGACACCATGCGCGCCGGCGCGGGGTTCTCGCCGTCGGTGCGTGCGTGCTTGCCGCGAGGCTGGCTGGCTTCTTCGATCAGGCGGCGATTACGCAACTCGATCGCAATGAAGATGACGCCGTAGACGATCAGGGCGACAGACACCACGATGGCCGCGATGTCTTCGTTGGTCATAATGTGCTCTTCGATCCAGTCATCAAGCAGCAGGCCCACGATAGCAGCGGGAATGGAGCCGACGACGACCTTCGCCCAGATGTTCCACGTAGTACGCTTCTGCTCCGCGTTCTTGCGAGGAGAAAACGGGTTGAGCTTGTGGAAGAACAGCAGAATGACGGCGAGGATGGCGCCGAGCTGAATAACGACCAAAAACGTGCTGTAGAACGCCTCCGACACCTCGAGCTTGACGAATTCGTCCAGAAGCATCATGTGACCCGTCGAGGAGATGGGCAGCCATTCGGTGATGCCCTCGACGACACCGAACAAAAACGCTTTCAGCGCTTCAAATAGAACCATGCGTTTCTTCCTTCGCATCGCGGTTTGACAGCCTGCAAAACCGGCGCAGACATACGAAAGCGGCCTAACGCCGCCATGATTGTGCCGCACCCACCCCGACTGCACCAAGGAAAACGACCGAAAAACGACGCTTTCACAAGCAAGGCGCAGACGCGCGGAAGCGGAAAGCACGAATGGCACACGCGTCAAACGGCCTGCGAAGACGCCATGTAAACCTCTTGTTAAGAATGAAACGCAAGGTTTGCCCGAGGTGTGTTTTCGCGCTTTTCTATACGCGGCATTTTAGCATATGCGCTATGCTTGCCCCTATATTTCCAGCTCACGACAAAAGGAACAAATACATGAACGAATCTACGTTTCCTGAGCAAAAGGTTGTCGTTCTCGATTTCGGCGCGCAGTACGGGCAGCTCATTGCCCGCCGCGTCCGAGACCTGGGCGTGTTTTCGGCCATCGTCCCCTGCGACGTAACGGCCGACGAGCTTTCCGCCATGAACCCCTCCGCGATCATCTTGTCCGGAGGCCCGGCGAGCGTCTATGCCGAAGACGCCCCAAAAATCGACCCGGGCGTGCTTGAGCTTGGCATTCCCGTGCTGGGCTTTTGCTACGGCCAGCAGATCATGGCCGTTACGCTGGGCGGCTCGGTAGGCCATACCGAAAAGGGCGAATACGGCCCGGCCGTGATCGTGCGCCAGGGTGAAAGCGCCCTGTATGGCAACACTCCCGCCGAGCAGACCGTATGGATGAGCCACCGCGATGCGGTGAACCGCGTGCCCGAAGGTTTCGTCATCACCGCGGCTACCGACGTGTGCCCCGTGGCCTCCATGGAATGCGCCGAACGCAAACTGTTCGCCACGCAGTTCCATCCCGAGGTGCGCCACAGCGAATACGGCAACCAGCTGCTGAGCAACTTCCTGTTCAACATCTGCGGCCTTGAGGCCACCTGGACCATGGACTCGATCATCGAGGACTCCGTGGCGGCAATCCGCGAGCAGGTGGGAAGCGACCGCGTGATCTTGGGCCTTTCCGGCGGCGTGGATTCGTCTGTGGTGGCCGCACTGTGCGCACGTGCCATCGGCAAGCAGCTGACCTGCGTGTTCGTGGACCACGGTCTGCTGCGCAAGA
>JBKTHK010000076.1:0-6566 GCA_047240885.1 Slackia sp.
CGCCTTGGCCTTCGGGGGTTATCAGAGGACGCTTGTGATCGAGGGTAAACGACTTAAGGCTCGTCGTACGACGACGAGAACGCGACGAGCGCTGCTCGCGCGATCCTTCGTTCGATGCCGCGCGCGACTGCGCCTGGCCTTGAGACTGACCATGGGAATTGCGGCGGTCGCCGTGGGAACGCGAGCCTTTGTCAGCTGCGGTGTCGGCGCCTGCTCCGCCGTTGATATGTTCGCTATTCAAAACTGTAATACTCCTTCGGTTCGAATGTGCCTTTGGGTATGCAAACGCCGCAACGCGCCATAGCGCGCCCGACGCTCCGTTCTATGCAGATAAAGCTCATACGCTTCGGCTTTGCGCAAGTTCGAGAAGCATATCCGCAACAAAGCCGCGAAAATTAAAAAGCCATTGTACTTCATAAGGGGCCATTACTCAATCGGCACTATTTCTCTGAGGGAGCACGCAAAGCACCTATTCAAGATAGGCCCCGGTCTGACGGTTCCAAAGGCGTGCATACGCCCCGCCCGCCTCGATGAGCTCGGCATGCGAACCGTCCTCCGCGATGCCGCCGTCGTCGAGCACCACAATGCGGTCGAGACTCGCAACGGTGGAAAGCCTATGCGCCACCACGATCGACGTACGACCGCGCATCAGCTTGGCAAGCGCGTCCTGCACCATCTTCTCGCTCTCCGAATCAAGAGCGCTCGTCGCCTCGTCGAGCACGAGGATAGGGCAATCGGCGAGCATGGCGCGCGCGATGGCGATGCGCTGGCGCTGACCGCCCGAGAGCTTCACGCCGCGCTCGCCCGTCACCGTGTCGAAACCCTGCGGCAGTTTCTCTATGAATCCCAGGGCGTTCGCCCGACGCGCCGCCTCGCGAATCCTCTTCCATGGAGGCTTCAGGCCTGCCGTAGGCGATGTTTTCCGCGACGCTGCGATGGAACAGAAGCGACTCCTGAGGAACGTAGGCAATGCTTCGTCGCAAGCTTTGCTGCGTACAAAGAGAAATATCCTGCCCATCTAAAAGGATACGTCCCTCTTGGATATCCGACAAACGCAGCAGCAGCTTCGTCAGGGTGGTCTTGCCGGCGCCGCTCGCGCCCACGAGTCCAACACGCTGACCAGCGGGGATATGGAGATCGAATCCGTCGAACACCCTGGTACGCACCGCGCCGTCGGTATACCAGAAGCCGATGTTTTCGAAGTCGATGCGACCTTCGCGCACGCGAAGGTCGGACGCATCGGGCAGATCCGCCACAAGACGCGGCTCGTCAAGCGTGGCCGTCATGCCGGACGCATCGCCGAAGGCGCGGTTGAAACGCTGCAGACCGTTGTTGATGAAGTTGAACTGGTTGGTCACCGTGTAGGTGTAGGTGAACATCATTACGAGCGTGCCGGGCGTGATGCCATACCACGCATTGCCGCCCGCGATGAACACGGTAACCACGCTCATGATGACCACCGTGATACAGGCGGTGATGATGCCGCGCGTAAGCGATGCCCACATGCGCTTGGAATCGCGCGCCACCACGTCTTTGTTCGCCGCATCGAAAAGGCTTCGCTCATAGGCTTCGCGACCGTAGGTTTTCACCGCCAAGATGTTGGCCACCGAATCGGAAAGCTCGCCCGACAGATGATTCTGCGCACTTGCGGCCTTTTCGTTGAGGTGCAAGATCCGCTTGTACATGTAGTAGGAAACGCCCGCGTACACCGCGAGCAGCGCCATGAGGATGGCCACATACACGGGAACGCGCGGCGCCAGGATGGCACACGTGAAGACCACCGAGCACACCACGGGAAGAAACGGAAACGTCACCGTTTCAAGCAAGAGTTGATACGCGCTCATGAACTTCGTCGTCTGGCTGACGAGCGTGCCGCCGAAACGGTTGGAATGAAAGCTCATGGACTGGTTGCACAGGGCGTCGAAGCTCATCGTTGCCAAATCGTACGATGCCGCGATCGCAGCTTGTACATGGCGAAATCCTGCAGCTTGCCGCCGCCTGGCCGAACACGTTGATGGCGATGAGCGCGATAATGAACGGGCCGAACGTGGAAAACACCTCGTCCGAGGAACAATGGCGCTCACCTTGTCGACGTCAGGCTATGACGTAAGGGTTGCCGTACAAAGCAGCGCCACGAACAGAAACGTCGAAACCATATAGCGAGAACAGGCCGAAATGCCTGCGTGTGACCCGCCAGTAGTAATGCAGCGTGCGGCGCGTGGTGGATGCCGTCGATTTCTTCGTAGCCTTCGGATGCCATGCATTCCCTTCGTCAGGCATCCGATTATGCACAGCAAGCGCCCGGCGCGACACGGTGACTCTACCGACAGTTCACCTGATTCTACCGATGGTCGGTTGCGTCGTGCGAACCGTCCGCGCCGTCTTGAAAGTAGGCCTTGCGATGGGCGTTGCCACGGTGGCGCTGGCCCTTGGCATGCTCGATGCGCGCGACGGCATATGCTTCTCGGCATAGGACTCGCATGCGTTGGGTTTGTCGTTTTTTCGGGAGCCGACGAATACGGCCGCCTCAGTGCCGGACAAAGCAAACCGCGCCGCCCTGCGATGCGAACGCCGCCCTGTGATGCGAAAGACCTCGCCTCGGATGACGAAACATTGGCGCAGGCATGCAAAAAGGGGCCGAACCGCTCCTTCTACGTTGTATGGCTTTCGCATAAAGCGCCTGAAAGCTACAGCCCCAGCCAGAGCGCCACCTTCGGCGCATAGCCCATGATGAAAATGATGACGATAAGCACGGGAATGCCCCACTTCACCCACAAGCGGCTCCATGCGGGAAACTTCATGCCCTCGCCCGCATCGGCCTCGGCGAGGAAGTTCTTCCAGCCCCAGCCGAAGCGCTGCGTGCAGAAAAGCACGAAAATCAGTGCGCCGAGCGGCAGCATGTTGTTTGAGACGATGAAGTCCTCGATGGACTGAATGTCGCCGATGCCGGGAATGGCGACGCCCGCAAGCACGTTGAACCCGAACACGCACGGCAGGCTCAGAACAACCACGAGCACGGCGTTGATGGCGACGGCGCGCTTGCGGTCGACGTCCCACTTGTCCATGGTGAAGCTGATCAGGTTCTCGAACACGGCGATGACCGTGGAAAGAGCGGCAAAGCTCATGAACACGAAGAACAGCGCGCCCCAGATGTTGCCGAGCGGCATCTGGCCGAACACGACGGGAAGCGTGACGAACACGAGAGACGGACCGGAATCGGGCGTGACGTTGTATGCAAAGCATGCAGGGAAAATAATCAGACCCGCCAGAATGGCGACAAGCGTATTGAGCAGCGTGACGTTGACGGCCTCGCCCGTCAGGCTACGTTCACGGCCGATACGCGAACCGAAGATCTCCATAGCGGCAATGCCGAGCGAAAGCGAGAAGAATGCCTGGCCCATGGCCGCATAGACCGCCTCGCCGAACGTGGCCCATCCACCAGCGAACATGCGGCTGAAATCAGGAATGAGGTAAAACGCGATGCCTTCCGCAGCTCCTGGAAGCGTGACGGAGCGAATGCACAGCGCAATCATGGCGACAAACAGAATGGCCATCATCCATTTCGTGATGCGCTCCACGCCTTTCTGAAGACCCAGGCTGCAGATGAGAAAGCCGATGAATACGGCACCGAGCATCCAGCCCATGAGCTCCGAAGGATTCGCAAGCATGGCGTTGAACGCCGCTCCCGTGACCTCGGCCGTGCCGCCATCGAACATGCCCGATGCCATTTTGGGCACGTAGGCAAGCATCCAGCCGGCTACCGTGGTGTAGAACATCATCAAGATCATGCAGCCGATGTATCCCCACCAGGAAAACCAGTGGAACCGACGCTTCGGCTCAAGGATGTCGAACGCCTGCGCGCAGCTTTTCTGGCTTGCGCGCCCGACGGCGAACTCCATGACCATGACGGGCAGACCCAGGATGACCAAGAAGATAAGGTACAGCAGCACGAATGCGCCGCCGCCGTATTCGCCCGTGATGTACGGGAAGCGCCAAACATTGCCCAGGCCGATGGCACAGCCCGCTGCGATGAGAATGAAGCCCAGGCGGGACGCGAAGTGCTCGCGATTCTGCTCCCCGCCTGCAGGCTTCACGGATTTCGTTTCAGCCATTGCGGTTACTCCTTGCATGATGAGAGAGGGTAAAAACGACAGAATTCTATCATCAAATGCAAGCAGCGCGAAAGAATCTCGAGCACGAAGGGCTTGAATGTCGGCGAGCCGAGCCAAAAGAAGAACCGCGGCAGCGTGGCGGAAAGACCCGCCGTACCCAAGCGTCGGCGAGTCAATCCGAAGACAAAAGCGGCTCCAAAAGCGCTACAAATTGCGGGCCATATCCTCGAGACGGCGAACGCGATGGTACACCGCCGATTTCGAAAGGGGCGGGTTCGCCCGCTCTCCAAGCTCTTTCAAGCTGGCATCGGGATAACGAAGGCGAAGACGCACGAACTCCTGGAGCCCGGGAGGAAGATCGGCAACCTTGCCGCTTTCGGCGAGCTTTCTGATGCTGACGATCTGATCGATTGCAGCCTCCGCGCTTTTCGCCTGGTTGGCAAGCTCGGCGTTCACCTTGCGGTTGATATCGTTGCGCACGCTCTTGCGCACACGTTCGTTCTCCATGGCCAGGGCGCATTGATGAGCGCCGACGAAAGCGAGAAACGCCGATATGGCCGTGCCGCTTTTGAGGTAGACGATATAGGAATTGCGACGGCGCAGGATGCGAGCCTTGATGTTGCGCTCGGCCATAAGGGCCACCAGCCCCTCGGCGAGCGCCTCGTTTTCCACGGTGATCTCGAAATGGAAATCGCCGCGCGGATCGGCGATGAACCCGCTGCCGAGAAACGCGCCGCGAAGATACGAGGCTTCACAACACGGCTTTTCGACCAGGTGCTCATGGATGCCCATCTCCAACCCCGACTCGCCAAGGATGCCCAGATCGTGCAGGGCATCCTCCATTCCCGGCTGAGACGGCACGACGACAATGAATTCGGCGTTTATGCAAGACTGCGACGAACGGTCAACTCCGTCTTGAGCGCATAAATCTGGTGCAGCGACTTGATGATGAGACGAACCGAGCTGATCTCCGTGGCTATTTCGAGGCGGCGGCCGGGCAGGAAAAGCAGCGTTCCCTCGATGCGCGTGAGGGCCGCCAAGGCGGCCTTGTCGCAATGGCTGCATCCCGGCATCACGCGGGTAAGTTCGTCTTTGACGTCGGCGGTAAACGACATAGTGCTACCTTCTCAAGCGCATTCGGGACAAGCGGACAACGGTGCGCATCGCATCGCGCAGCGCGTTCGGGTCGTGCCAGGTGGGACGAAGAGGATCAACCAGGTTTCGAACCAGCACGACAGGACCGGACTGCTGGATGGCGCAGGCGTCTTCGTAGGATATGCGAACGGGGCGAATAGCGGAAGCCTCTTGTTCGCTGCGCATAGGAAGCGTCTCGGGCACCCGGCGAAGCGCCGCCGCCATGCGGTCGAGACGTCGCGCGGGACGCAGCGGCTCGGGACTGTGTACAAGCATGTAGTCGACCAGGCCGTCCATGCCGTGGCGCACAAGGGCCTCGTAATGCTCCTTGGCCGACAGGCCCCAGGTCTCGCCCTGCATATCGGCAAGAGAGCAGACGAACATCGTGGCGCCGTGCGATTCGCGGATGGCGTCGATTACGCCCGAACCAGCAGTTAGAATAATCGAGGCGAACAGCGACCCCGGTCCCAAGACGATGAGGTCCGCCTGGCGAATGGCGTCAAGCGCCGGCCCGTACGCCCGAATAGGCTGGTCGGACCGAGCCAGGCCCTGTGCAAGGCCGTCTTCGACTTACGCACTCTACAGCCGCCCAAAGACGCCGTCGCAGGCCTCGGCGCACAAACAACCTTCTCAAGCGTAGATGGGTACGCGACCCGCGCTCCCAAAGCCGTCCGCAGATAGCGATGGCCTGGAAACGAGCCCGTAGCATCCTCAGGGCGGAAAGCATAAGGTTTCCCAGCGTATGGTTGCGCGCGAAAGAAAAGCGGTATTTGAACGCTCGCGTGAGCGGGTCGGAATCATCCGCAGCCATGGCAGCGAGGCATTTGCGAATGTCACCAGGAGGAAGCACGCCGGCCTCTTCGCGCAGAATGCCGGTGGAACCGCCGTCGTCCGCCATGGCCACCACGGCAGACACCTCTGCCTCAAGGGAAAGCAACGTGCGTATGGAAACGGGGGCTCCGGTACCCCCGCCGATGACGACCGCTTTGACGGGAGCGGCCGTATCGTGCAGGGCCTCCTCCCCCACTTCGGAACGAAGGCGCGCAAAGGCGGCCGTCGCCGCGGGATCGTAGGCGAACGGAAGATCGCTGGGGGTAAATTCCGCCATAGCTATTCGTCTTTCGTGGAATTGGGCGTCTCGTCGAGCGCGCAGCGCACAGATTCAGCAAGGGGAAGGTCGCGATGGGTCACGCTGACACGATACCCGCGCGTCTTCAGGTAATCACCCGTACTTTCCGCCAGCGCGACGCTTCTGTGCTGGCCTCCGGTACATCCGACAGCTATGGCCAGCTGCTGTTTGCCCTCTTTCACATAGCCGGG
>JBKTHK010000077.1:0-6445 GCA_047240885.1 Slackia sp.
GGAGGACGGGACGCCGCGCTCGCGCAGGGCGCGTCCGCCCCCGAGAGGGGCAGGGCGCAAGGAGGGGCCTTCGGGCCCCTCCTTCGTTTCCACGGGGCCGGAAGGCCCCTTTTCCTTTTTCACGCGGGCCGGCGCTTCGCGGAGCGTCCCGGCGTTCCGATGCGACCTTTCTGTCTGCTGAATCGTTCGGTCGCTCCCCTATCTCATTTCTTTTAAGCAATTGGATTTTAGACTGTAGTGCAGTGTACATTCGATCGTACATTCGATCGTACATTCGATGGACGCCGTTTGAGTTCTCGTATGTTTGATTGGGCGCGCCGCCCTGATACCGACCTCTTCTCTTTCCGTGGACGCTGGAAGAGACAAGGTATTGTTGCTATGGGATTGTTGCGGTACGGCATCCGAGCGGAAAATGGCACCGATGGGATGCGTTTGGCGACGGGAGCAGGATACGCTTGAAAATCAGAGAGTTGCGCATCCTGCTGTTTATCGAAGAAGATGGCACAGGCGTGGTGGTTCTTGTGCGCCACTTGCCTGGGTTTGCTTACTTCTGTACGCCAGTATCATGGCGTTCGAGGTATTTCGACATTGAGTAATGTGCGATATCGGAGAGGTTTATAACGCCTACAAGCATTCCGTTTTCAGTGATGGGAGCTTTCTTGAGGTGGTTTTCGCCAAGAATACGGCATACTTCGCGGATATCGGTGTGTATGTCGACAGAGATTACGCCTCTGTGAGCTATCTCGAACACGCTCTGGCTCATGATTTTGTCGGTTTTGGCATCGAAATCATCGCTGCTCAGGTTTGTCAGCTCGATAAGTGCTACGGGATCTGTATACGTCGTGCGTCGTTTTGAGAGGCATCGCGCTATATCTCCGTCCGAGACAAAGCCCACGGCCTCGCCCTTTGCGTTGACGATAGGGGCGGCGCTTATGCGCTTTTCCACAAGCAGCTGCACGGCGTCGAAGACGGATGCCGTTTCAGGCAGCGTGAAGATATCGCGCTTCATAAGAGATTCAAGAAGCGTGCGTCGTTCGTTGCGGGGGTCTGTCGCGGCGGTATCTCCTGGCTTGTCTTTGATCCATCCTATGGTCATGATAAGCCCCGTAAGACAAAGAATGCCGCTCGCGAAAAATGCTGCATTCACGCCGAAGATGCCCGCGTGCAGTGCATCCGTGCTGCTTGACGCCATCCCTGTCGCTGCGGTTGAGATCGAGACAAGAACGGCCGTGCCAAGAGATCCGGCAACCTGGCGAAGCGTGTTATTGACCGAAGTTCCGTGATTGATGATGTCGTTATCGAGCGCATTCATGGCCCACGTGGTGATAGGCATGTTGACAAGCGACATAGAGAACATGCGAGCCGTATAGACGATGGCAAGGAAGGCGAGGCCTGTTGAGTCGCCGAGGAATGCGAACATGAACGTAGTGGCGGTAAGCAGCGTCATACCGACGAGGCTTAGCGTGCGAGGGCCGTGCGCATCGAAGAGGCGGCCGGCAATGGGCCCCATGATTCCCATAAGAATGGCGCCAGGCATAAGCAGCAAACCAGAAATGGTTGCCGAATATCCCAAATACGTTTGCAGATAGATGGGCATGAGGATGCCTGCGGCAAGAAGAGAGCCCTGAACGAGCATGCCGATGATTGTCCCTATGAGGAACTTCCTGTTCTCGAGAACGCGCACTTGAAGCATGGGGGAATCCATGCGCAGCTGTCGTCTGAAGAAGAAGACGAGAACGACAACGCCTACGAGCGCAACGGCGATGTCGATTGGATTGAGTCCGAACGAACCGATGCTCGACAGGCCGTAGAGAAGGGACCCGAATCCTACGGTTGATTGGAAAAGCGAGATTTTATCGAGCGTCGCGTTCTTGCTCTCCGTGCTTACTCGTTCGAGGGTGAAGATGCTTGCGAAAATCACCAAAAGGGAAAGTGCGACGATAATCCAGAACAAGACATGCCAGTTGTACGCATCGATGATGAAGCCGGCAGCGCTCGGCCCGAATGCCGGGGCGAAGGCGATGACAATGCCGAACAGGCCGCTTGCAAAGCCTCGTTTCTCGGGCGGGAACGTTAGCATGATGACCGTCATGACCATGGGCATAAGAATGCCCGCACCTGCCGCCTGAAGGAGGCGTCCTGTGAGAAGGACGACGAAATTGGGGCCCCATCCAGCGCAAGCGCTGCCTGCGGAAAAGATAAGCATGGCAACGATGAATAGGTTGCGCGTGGAATAACGGTCGGTGAGATAGGCGGTGACGGGAATCATGATGGCGTTGACCAGGGTGAAGCCGGTGGTGAGCCATTGCGCGGTCGATGCGCTTACGGACATTTCCGCCATGATGGACGGAAGTGCTGGCGTCACAAGGGTCTGGTTGAGTACGGTGATGAACGTTCCGAAGATAAGGACGACTAGCGTCGCTTTCTGTTTGCTCGTCAATTTCAAATGCTACCTCGTTTCCTCTGTGCATGCCTGGTCTGGTTGCCGAAGGGGGCGGCTGTTCGCTAGGGCCGGTGCGTGGCTTTTTCGCATGGTTGGTTCTGGCGTTTTGCGTGCCGAATGGCGGTCGGTTCGGATGGCGATATGAGAATGGGCGCCCCTGTTTCGATTGCATAGTTCAGTATACATTTCTGGCATTGCTAAATTGTTAAGTCGCTAAATAAATACATGCTCGGAATCTACTCAGAACGCATGGCGCGTCTTTGTCGTTTCGTCAACGTCCGAAATGCAGAGGAGTTCATTCCGTATAATCATAGGAACGAAAAGATGTATGAAAGGCAGGATGCGTGCAGGAAAAATGCATAAAGGAAGCCAACGCGCGCGATAAAGACCCGGACGACGTCCTTCTTGACGGCCCTGAGTGCGTCTCGGACGCCGACGCGCTCGACAGGCTGTATATGGAGGCGGCCCTTGTTCAGGCGCGTCGCGCGGCGGAAGCGGGAGAGGTGCCCATAGGGGCCGTCGTGGTGTGCCAAGGCGAGATTATCGCCGAGGCGTGCAACCATCGCGAAGCCGACCATGACCCTTCGGCGCATGCGGAGTTTTCGGCCATCGTGCAGGCTTCGCGCGAACTCGAGCGCTGGCGGCTATCGGATTGCACGGTGTACGTGACTTTGGAGCCATGCATCATGTGCGCGGGTCTTATGCACCAAGCGCGCATCAGCCGTTGCGTGTATGGCGCCTCCGACCCGAAAGCGGGAGCGCTCGGCACGCTGTACGCTGTCAACGAAGACGACAGGCTCAACCACACCTTCGAGGTGGCCTCGGGGGTTTTGGGCGACGAATGCGCGCAGATCCTTAAAGATTTCTTTGCGCGCCGCAGGACGGAGAAAAACATGAGCGGGAGGAAGCTATGAGCGATGTGGTAACGGTGTTTTCGCCGGCGAAGGTCAATTTGCACCTTGCAATAGGCGAAAGGCGTCCCGACGGGTATCACGGCGTCCGCTCCGTCATGCATGCGCTTTCTCTGCACGACATGCTTACGGTGCGTCGGGAGCGCGTTTCTGGTTCGGACGGATTTTCGGTGCGGGTCAGATGCGTCGCACACGAAGGCGTCGAGCCGCTTGATATTCCGTCTGAGGACAACATCGTCTATAAGGCGCTCATGAAAGCTGCGGATACGTTCGACCGTGGACGCGGGGAGGCGGTGAACGTTGTCATCGACAAGCATATCCCGCATGCGGCGGGTTTGGGAGGCGGGTCGTCCAATGCGGCGGCCGCACTGCTGGCGGCATGCCGCCTATGGGGCATCGACCCCGAATCCCAGGAAGTTATCGACATCGCGGCGGGGATAGGGGCGGATGTGCCGTTCTTCCTGCGTGGCGGATGCGCTGTCTTAGGCGACAGAGGGGACGTGTTCGCACGCGAACTCGTTCCCATGAAAGGACCCCTGGTGCTGAGTCGCCCGAATGCGGGGGTCTCCACGGCGGAGGCCTATCGCGCATTCGACGAAGAACCCGTGCCCGTCTCCTCGACTGTGTTTGAAAACGAACAAAACGCGCAGTCTGCTGGGATTTGCAGCTGTTCAATAATCTTGCTCTTGCGTCAGAGCGCATCCTTCCCGAGCTTGTCCGTGTGCGTGAATGGCTTTTCCAGCAGGGTTGCCAGGACGAAAGGACCGGAGAGCCGTGCGTGCTTTTGTCCGGAAGGCTCGGCCACGTTCTGCCTGCGGGTCATGGCTGCTGCCTACAGCATTGTTTCTGCCGCGAAGCTCGAGGGCTGGTGGGCTGCAGCTGCACGTTCGTATCTGCTGGTGCGCGTATCATGGAGAAAAACTCATCGGTTTGCGCTACGAATTTGGGCGCCGTGCAAAGAATTTGGTAGGCTTTGTTCGAATCGGGCTATAGAAAGGGAAGACATGACCGTTCTTATTATCGTGGCTATCGTCGTTGTACTTGCAGTTGCGCTGATTGCTCTCTACAACAACCTGGTCAAGCTGCGCAACATGGTCGATAATGCCTGGTCGCAGATCGATGTGCAAATGCAGCGCAGGCTCGATCTTGTTCCGAACCTGGTGGAGACCGTCAAGGGGTATGCGGCGCATGAATCAGGCACGCTCGAGAAGGTGACCGCTGCGCGCTCGGCGGTGAGCACGGCGTCGACTCCTGGCGAGAAGATGGCCGCAGACAACATTCTCACAGGCACGCTCAAAAGCCTCTTTGCCGTGTCCGAGGCGTATCCGGATTTGAAGGCGAATGCTAACTTTCAGCAGCTGCAATCCGAGCTCTCCGAAACCGAGGATAAAATCAGCTACATGCGCCAGAGCTACAATGATACGGTGATGAAGTATAACACCGCGATTCAGACGTTTCCGGCGGTGGTCTTTGCCGGCATGTTCGGCTTCAAGGCACGCGAGGGCTTCGACGCCGTTGCGGGTGCCGAGGTTGCGCCCAAGGTTCAGTTTTAAGGTTTCGGGCGTCGTGCAAGAAATGCCGGAGCGAAGCAAAGTCCATCCCGAAATCGCCCGGCTTCGGAAACAACTCGAGGCCGGGCGATTCGTTCAGAAGCCGAGGTTTGGCGAATCGAAAGCATAATTCCAGGATTTTGGCGCAGAAACAAAACGAACCCTACCTGCGACACAGGTAGGGTTCGTGTAGGTACGTCTGGCGGAGAGCTGGGGATTCGAACCCCAGATACCCTTTTGGGGTATACTCACTTAGCAGGCGAGCACCTTCGGCCTCTCGGTCAGCTCTCCGAAAAAACGTGTAGGAAGCATAATAACGGTATAGTAAACGAAAAGCAAGGATACTTGATGGGCTCCACTACGACAAATTCACAATATGGCTTTCGCGGTGCTCGATTCGCGTTCGCGTCTTTGGTGGCATTGTGCGCTCTATGCGTTGCCCTTTTTGCAATTCCTCAAAATGCCCAGGCGAAAAGCTATACGTGTCCGAGCGTCGTGATCGACGCGACGGTTCAGCCGGACGGGTCCTTGTCCGTTGTCGAAACCAGGACGTTCGATTTCGACGGGACGTTTTCCGCCGTGTGGTGGAACTTCGACTCCATGCCTTCGGACGAATGCGAGCTTTCGGTGGCTTCGGTGGAGGTTGCGTCCCGCGAGGGCGAATCGGCCGACGCTTCTTCGACGGAAAGCGCGAGCCTTCCCGAAGTCGCGTTCGAGCGAGCCTGGAGAGAAGAGGGCGGGCCGAGCGAGCCTTCGTACTCGCTCGACGAGGACTATCGCACCGTGTATGTGTTCAACGACGTGAGCGACGAAAGCGTCGATGTAACGCTGTGCTACAGCATTACGAATTTCGTGCAGGTCTATGATGACGTGGCCGAGCTGTATTGGCAGTACATAGGGCACGGGTGGAGCGTGAAAAGCAGCCATGTCGTGGCGACCGTGCACTTGCCCGTACCCGCGGGGGCGTCGGCAGCGGCGGGAAGCGACGTGCGCGCATGGGCTCACGGTCCGCTCGATGGGACGCTAACGGTGGGTAATGACGGGACTATCTCCATGACGGTTCCGTCTGTCGATGCGGGCGGCTACGCGGAGGTTCGCGCGACGTTTCCCCGTCAGTGGGTTTCGGGGGCCTCTGCGCATGCGCCCGTTTTTCATACGGGAACTCGGCAGGCACGGTCTTGGCGGAAGAGGAGCGACTTGCCAACCAGGCGAACGCCGACCGCATCAAATCTCTCCTGTTCATCGTGGTGTGTCTTATCGTTTCCGCCGCGGTTATTGTCTGGGCCCTTGTTGTGTTCTTCCGCCATGGGCGTGAATACAAGCCAGAATTTACCGATACGTATTGGCGCGATGTACCCGAGCGGGGGATTCATCCAGCGGTCATCGGGCGCCTCTGGCGCTGGAACGGCCAAAGTGACCAGGATTTCACGGCCACGCTCATGCATCTTTCCTGTATCGGCGCTATTCGAATCGATGCGGGAAGCTACGAGCAGCCGAAGTCGTTTGGCGGCATGCGCACGGTGAACGACTATTACATAACT
>JBKTHK010000078.1:0-6439 GCA_047240885.1 Slackia sp.
TGCTCCACGATGGCGGCGCGCAGCTCGTCGTGGGCGACGCTCTCGGCGTGCTGCGTGGACACGACCACCTTCTCCACGCACGTCGGGCGGCCGTCCACGTAGCGCACGGACACCTGAGTCTTGCCGTCGGGGCGCAGGTACGGCAGCGTGGCGTCCTTGCGCACGGCCGACAGGCGCTCGGCCAGGCGGTGCGCCAGGTAGATGGGCATCGGCATGAGCGTGGGCGTCTCGTCGCAGGCGTAGCCGAACATCATGCCCTGGTCGCCCGCGCCGATGCGCTCGTAGGGGTCGTCCGCGGCCCCGCCGTGGGCCGCCTCCCAGCTCTCGTCCACGCCCTGCGCGATGTCGGGGCTCTGCTCGTGGATGGCGTTCACCACGCCGCAGGTGGTGCCGTCGAAGCCGTACTTGGCGCGGTCGTAGCCGATGCCGCACACCACCTCGCGCACGATGGCCGGCACGTCCACGTACGCCTGCGTGCGGATCTCGCCCGCCACGGCCACGAGCCCCGTGGTCGCAAGCGTCTCGCACGCGCAGCGCATCCGCGACACGTCGGCGGGCTGCCCGCTGGGGGCGATGTAGCCCTCGCGCTCGAGCTCTATCTCCTTGGAGATGATGGCGTCCAAGATGGCGTCCGATATCTGGTCGCACATCTTGTCGGGATGCCCCTCGGTGACGGATTCGGACGTGAACAGGTAGGATTTTGGCAAAGCGATCGATAAGCTTGGCCTTTGCTCTATCGTCATTTCAATTCTCTCTATACTTTAGATTGCCCATTATCCAGCTTATTTAGGTTGATGACCCTTATTGGACGTCCATCTTGCTCGACAGCTCCTTTTTTAAAGCCTGATATGACTCTTCGCTCATTGCGTGCTCCATGCGACAGGCATCCCTTTGTGCAATTTCAGTCGGAATGCCAAGGTTGGTAAGAACCTTGAAGAAGAAGCAATGGCGGTCGTAAACTCTTTCAGCGATTTTGCGTCCCCCATTTGAAAGGCGAACCAAACCTCGAGGCCTAAATTCAACATATCCTTCCGCGCTCAAGGAGGACATAGCTTTTGATATGCTCGCCTTGGAAAAACCCATTCTACTGGCCATATCCACTTGCCTTACAAAACCACCAGAACGAGTTTCGAGAATAAGCAGGTTTTCTAGATAGTCTTCCCTTGACTCACTCAAAGTCATCAGTTCCACCTCACTTAATTCAAAATCCGACCCGTCGACGACTGAAGCTCCACCATTTTCTTGAACAGGCTGTCTTCGCGCTCCATGAGCTCCGACGGCTTTCCTTGCTCGGCAACGCGGCCTCCATCCAGCACCACGATTTTGTCGGCGCTCATCACGGTTCTCATCCGGTGTGCGATGACCAGCACGGTTTTGCGTTCAAGGAGACACGATAGCGCCTCCTGCACCTTCGTCTCGTTTTCAACGTCAAGTGAAGCGGTCGCCTCATCCAGAAGAACAATGGGGGCGTTTTTGAGGATCGCCCGGGCAATCGATATGCGCTGGCGCTCGCCTCCGGACAAAAGCGCGCCGTTCTCGCCTATCCTCGTTTCATAGCCCTTCGGCATGCGGGAGACAAAATCATCGCAGTTCGCCGCCCGAGCCGCCGCAAACACCTCCTCATCCGTGGCATCTGGCCTACCGAGTCGGATGTTCTGCATGATCGTGTCGTCGAACAGAACCACATCCTGGAACACTTGGGCGAAATCGACGAGAAGGGCCTCGGGGTCGACGGTCGAAACGTCCACGCCTCCGATGCTCACAACGCCATCGTCGGCATCCCAGAAACGGGCAGCCAGCTTGGCCGCGGTGGACTTGCCGCCCCCGCTCGGACCGACCAAGGCGGTCACCTCGCCCTCCTTCGCAACAAATGAGACGTTCGAGAGAACCTTCTCGCCTCCTTCGTACGAAAAAGTCACGTTGTCGAAAGAAATGTCGTGATTCGCCGGCTCGAATTCCATCGACCCGGTTTGAGGCCGCTCGTGCTCGATGGAGTGCATGCGCTTGATTCCGAGCTTGAGATTGAGAAGCTCCGTCACAACTTCAAGCACGGTGTTGATCGGATCGTAGAATCTCGTCACCACAAGAAGGAAGCAGAAGTACACCATGAACTCTAGTTCCCCCGATGCCAAAAGCAGGGCTCCGACGAGGACGGTCGAAGCTATTCCGAGCTTGAGGAACGCTTGCGCGGCCGACACGGGAACGGCACTCGAAAGCTCCGAGACGATCTGGGCCTTCTCCGCGCGATCGATCTTCTGATCCAGTTGCTCGAGATACGTTTCCGATTGGTTCGCCGCCGTGATCTCTTGGGCGCATTCGAGGTACTCCTGCAAGCCGTCCGCAACGTCAAGCTGGCGGTCGATGAGAAACTGCCCCTTCGCATCTTGGCTCTTCCGAGAGAAGGCGATGATGAGCAAGGCGATGGGAAGAACCCAGAGGGCGGCGATGGCCATCTTCCAGTTGAAGAGCAGAAGCATGATCGAGATCAATATGGTCGACGCGCCGGTTCCGAACAAAAGGGGCATGATATGGGAGAACATGCGCTCCTGATCGGCGCAGTCCTTCATGATGGTGGTGGTGAGGTCCGAGAGGTCGCGCCTTCCGAAAAAGGAAAGGGGCAATCTGCGCAGCACCTCGGCAAGCTCGATCCGCTTTCTGGCACTCTCGCCGTACACGACATTGTAGGTGAAATGGTATTCGAGCCATTGGGTCAGCAGCATGAGCAGGAGTATGACGACGATGGCTGCAAGATAGCCACCAAGAGCAGGGAGGGGCTTCGAGGGGTCGAGCAGATGATCCAGGTAGTCGTTGGTCGCCATGCACAGCACGCCAATGGGTGCCATCATGACGAGGTTGGCGAGAGCGCAGAAGAACGCGCCTCTCTTGAACTCGAAAGCACCCCGCTCGGTCAAAGCGAACTTCTCACGCAGCATCGTTGGCACCCCCTCCGATTCTCCAAGAGACTGATTTCTGATAGTCCTCCCACATCCGGCGATACACTCCCTTGCTTTCGACAAGATCCCCGTGGGATCCCGATTCCGAGATGGCCCCGTTCTCCACGACGCAGATCCTGTCCGCGCCCACCACGGTCGATAGCCGGTGTGCAATCATGAGAACGGTCTTGCCGTGCGTAAGACGCGCGAGCGCACGTTGGATAAGGGCTTCGTTTTCCGGATCGGCGAACGCTGTGGCCTCGTCCAAGACCACGATAGGCGCATCTTTCAGAATGGCCCGGGCAAGCGCGATACGCTGGCATTCGCCGCCCGACAGGTAGACGCCCTTCGCGCCGACCACCGTGTCCAAGCCCTCGGGCAGCTTCGCGATGATGTCGTCGCATTGCGCCGCGTGCGCGGCCGCCTCCACCTCCGCGCGCGTAGCCGACGGGCGCGCGAATCTGATGTTGTCAATGAGGCTGCGCTTGAAAAGCCGTGTGTTTTGGAAGACGAAGGAAACGGAATCCATCAGTTCCGAACGGGGAACATCCCGCACATCAACACCGCCGACAAGCACCCGTCCTTCATCGACGTCCCAGAACCTCGGAACAAGGCTTGCAATGTGCTCTTGCCTCCTCCCGACGGCCCGACGAGCGCCATCGTTTCTCCTTCGGGAATCGCAAAGCTCACGTTCTTGACGGCAGGTGCGTCAGCACCCGGATACGTGAAAGACACCCCTTCAAAAACGATATCGCGCGTCCCGCTCGCCCTCCCGCCTTTCGCAGAACAACAAGGCATCTCCGGCGTGGATAGGATCCCCTCGATTCGCATCACGGCATCTTGGGCCATCGCCGCAGCTTCAGAGGCGTACAGTATCTTGGTCATCATCGATGTCGTCACCGCGCTGGACACCACGTAGAAGAGGAAGTCCGTGAAGAACGACGCGAAGTCCCCTGCCGCCCCCGCAAGCAGGATGCTGGCGGGAACCAGCACCGCAAAGGTCGAGTTGATCGCCGCGATCTGTACGACCTGCGGTTTTTCGCACAACTTCGAATAGCCATGGGCCATATCCCGGTACTGCAGGATGGCTTCCTTGAATGCGTTGAACGAATCGACCGTTTGCTGGAACACTTTGACGACGGGCATGCCTCGAACATATTCGGTCGCAGCGGCGTTCATTCGGTTCAATGCCTGCTGGTAGTTCGACACGAAAGTCAGATAGCTTGAGTTCTCATCGCTGCCTCCCCCTCCCATCATCCTCCAAATGCACGCGAAGGACACTGCGATGGGAACCAGGCACGCCAAACCCATGGCCCAGTCGAAGATGAACATCACGACGACAAACACAACGGGGGTGATGAGGGCTCCCACGAAATCAGGGAACTTATGGGCGAGCACGGACTCGGTCTGGCCGGCGCAGCCGTCGATCACCCTCCTTAGTTCGCCGGTCGAATGCTCGTCGTAGTAGCCAAGGGGAACCTTGGAGAGATGGTGGGTCGCGGCCTTCCTCATGTTGTTGCCGGTTCGGAATGCCGCGATATGAGTGCACATCAACGCCGCGAAGTACACCACCACTCCGGCCACCGCGAATCCGACTGCCAGCCATGCGTAAAAGGCCGCGCCACTCGCTTCGCTCCATTGAGGAGCCACTGCGACAAACTGCGACATGATAAACCAGACGCACACAAGGGGCATCACGGCAAGCAGCGAATGCAGACCAGCCAAGGCGCAGCCCACCACGGTGAGGACTTTGTAAGGCCCTGCGAAGTCAAGCAACCTGAACAGCGGATGGGGTGCTTTGCGTTTCGACTTTTTGTTCTCTGGGCTTTGTTCCGTCATTTCTCCTCCTGCTCTATTACCAGGACGTTGTTTTGCACTTGCAGCGACTTGAATATTTCCGCAAACTGACCGCGTTACGCTGGGGGTGCAAAAAAATGGTATTCTGTCGCAACCAGCAAATAGAAAGGTGCTGAATATGGGGTCGACGCGCCAGACAGCCGGCTTGCCAGCAATTGACGTGACTTCTATCTGCGATGCCGCCTTGAAGCTCACCAAAGAATTTGGCATAGATGGTTGGTCTATTCGTCAACTGGCTAAAGAAATTAACGCGTACCCAGGTGTCATTAATTACCACGTTGGTCGAAGAGAAGATGTGGTACATCTTGTTATCGAGCACGTTAATGCCGAAATCGACCTTCCTGAGCCTCGCGAGAATTGGAAACGATGGTTCAAGCTTCTTCTTGAGGGGATGCGTTCCACCCTGAGAAAATACCCCGGAGTCGCTCGTAGACTCGCTGCCGTAGGTCCTGGCCTTGGGGAATCCGACCGCATTATCAATTGCGGCATTCAAGTGCTGAGAGATGCTGGGTTTGGCGATTGGTCCACTCTTGTTTATTCCGTTTTGCTTTGCCAAACTTGCGCGTTCGTTGCTACCGAGGATGACAGGGACAAAATGGACGATGTGCGCAAAGAGGTGGGGGGTTCGTATGCGAGTGCGCTTTCTGCGTCCGATCCCGGTATTGCCGCTTTGGCAAAAACGGTCAAACTCCTGACCGAAGAAGAAAGCCTGAGGAGAAGTTTTTTTGATCATCAGTTCTCAGTCCTTCTCGATGCTCTTCTCGGCGGATTGGAAGAGATTTTTTTAAAGGGCTGACTAGCGTATCGAGGTCTTAAGAGCATTTAAATCAATTTTTCCTATGGGGGTCAGGGGCAACAACTCACGAATCTCTACTCTGTCTGGATGCTTGAATGGGGCGATTCCTATGTTGTTTAAAAACTCCCTTATGGATTCCAAGTTGGGCGCATCGCCGCTGCAAACGATAAACGCACACGTCTTTTCGCCAAGGGCTTGATCCGGTATCCCGCAGACGGCTACGTCTACGATGCCGGGCATTTCTCTAAGACTTGCCTCTACGTCTTCCGCCGAGAAAGTCTCACCGCCACGGTTTATTGTGTTTTTCAGACGTCCCGTGATTTTGAAGTTGCCGCAGGGATCCCTCACCGCTAAATCCCCCGTATGATAAAATCCTTCCGAATCAAAAGAGCGCAGAGTAGAATATTCATCTTCGTAATATCCACTCATCAGATACGGTCCTTTCCATATCAATTCCCCTTCTTCGCCGTCTGCGCAAGGTTGCCCATCTTGTCCGATGATAAGAGGGCGATCGTTTTCGGAAAGGGGGAAGCCTTGGGTGGTAAAGGCGATTTCCTCTGGCGCTTCAGGGCTTGTCAGCGTCAATATTCCTTCAGTCATGCCGTATGATTGCTGGACAGCGCAAGAGAAAGCGGCAGAAAGCCTCTTGGCATCTTTTGCGGTAAATCGCGCACCTCCTACATGGATGGACTCAAGGCTTGAAAGATCAACAGGATACCAGTCGAGTGCGTCCATCCAGAGGTTTACCGCCGATGGAACTGCTGTTATTGTCGTCACTTTTGCAGAAGAGATCAATGGAAACACTTCATCGGGACTCACGCTTTCCGCCAAAATGACGGTGCCTCCTTTTTCT
>JBKTHK010000079.1:0-6216 GCA_047240885.1 Slackia sp.
GCGTCGTCCCATTGGCTATTCGGCTGCGGGCCGCCCCCTATGCCGACGCTTTCCAGCCATGAAAGCCTTTGCATCAGAGCCGGCCGATCGACCACTTCCTCCAGCTTCGACTTAAGAAAGTCCCTCTTGTCGGCTAGGTTGCCGGAGAGATACGCATCCGCCTCGACCACTTCTCCCGACACTGGATCCCGGACGATGAGATCGCCGAGAAGTTCCGTAGCTTCTTCGACGCCCGTACCGAGCAATCCTGCTATATAGGAAAGGTCAACGCGTCCCTTCTGATCCATGGACACGGCTAGGGCATCCTCGGGGAGGTCGACGTGCTCCGGAACCTCGGCCACCGGCGCTACGACACGCTTCTTGAAAACGTCTGCCTTGTCGAGGAATTTGCCCTTGGAATCGTGTAGCTCGAGGCCGCTTACGAGGTAGTAGTGCGCTTCGGATCGCTCGTAGAGCGAGATGTTCCTCTTGTCTGAAATGCGGCCAAAAGAGATACGAACCTAGTGTACAGCTTGTCTAGAGACTCGATCGCGTCTTGCACTTCGTCATCGCTTGCGTTGGGCGATGCCTCCAGATCGAGGGTTGAGCGCACCGCGTCGCGCACTCTTACCAAAGCTACGAGCCTTTCCCTGTCGCCTGGGCTTCTGTGTTCAACCAGTTCGACGTTCTCGCCGTTTCCGAACCATAGCCTGCCTTCTTGGTCCGCGATATACTCGAAGTCCCCCACGGATTTGGGTTTTTTCGCCACGAAAGGCTCGGGGCCGCTGCGCTTCCCCATGAGCTTCCTTGTTTCCTCTAGTCCGGGTTGCGAAAGCTGTCCAACCAGCTTTTCCAGCAAAACGGCTCCCAAATCATCCTCGAGGCGCACGCAGGGACAGGGCCGAATGGACTGATTTCGTTCGAGCGTCCCGCCACTCCCTCTTCATGCGAGGCTACCAAGAGTGGACGATAGCGCCGTCCTTTCGACGACAAGGATCCAAGGCTCGTCCACTCCTTCGGCTGGCTTGAAACGCTTTCTGAAGAATAGGACATCCGTGGAGACTTCGGTGGATGCCTGTTCGCTGAAAGCGCGATCGGGGAGTCGGACGCACGCGACCAACTCGGCGCGCTCTGCCAAGTTACGGCGTACACGCTCGCCTCTTTTGTCGAGAACGAAACGTGATGCGACGACGGCGACAATGCCGCCCGGTCGAACTGCGTCGAGGCTCCTATGAAGGAAGTAATCGTGAATGGCGAGCGTCCCTATCCCCTCGAATGGTATTTGGATCTCGCCTGAGAAAGGGATGTTGCCGATAACGGCATCGAACGAACCAAAGGGGAACTCGCATTCCTCGAATGGAGCGCAGACGATCTCTGAGCCTTGGGTTATCCGTTCGGCTATTGCGGCGGATACCGGGTCAACTTCCACGCCCGTTATCTGGTAGCCTTTTGGAGCGGCGGCGATAAAATTTCCGATTCCGCAAGATGGCTCGGGAAGTCGGGTCAAGGATTTCGGCGATCCAGGCCTCTAGCCAGCGTACATAAGGCTATAACAGGTTCCAGTGTGTAGTGACCGTGAGAACTGACGAACGCTTGCAAGCTCGCGGAAGTCAGAACGACTCAATGCTTCCCGGACTTCGCCCCATTCAGGTTTGTCGCCAACGCTTCGGGGCGGGGGCCCCATCCCGAGTAAGAGGCGAGCGCCTGAAGTTCGGCAGCGTCAGGCGCTCCGCCTCTCTCGTTCCGTGCTTGTAGGGTTTTCAACGCCTCGATGTTTCTTGCCGCGTGAGCCTTCGGGCTACCACCCGCACCTCCGAGGCTTACGAGGGGTTCTCTAAATTGCTTCCACCACTTCGCGGATTGCCAACTCCAGGCTTTTGCCTGCGCGGCCGCCGCTTTGGACAGCCACATCCCCGTGTCGCTTTTAAGGCCTCGGTGGCTCCTTCCTCTTGCATGAGAAGAAGCTCCAGCTCCGAACGCCTCTCGTTTGTCAATCGCTCCACTTTCTCCAAATGGCCGGCCAGCGTTCCGTTCGATTCCATCTCTCTCAACGAGTCCGGATCCTCCGCTTGAAGGAATTGCAGCCTCATCAACGCGTAGCCGCTGAACGCTTGGTTCGTCAGCATTGCTCTCCTCCTTTTCTTGAAAAAGGTTAAACTCACCCAATTTATCATTATACGCAACGCTCTCCGGATTTCCAGTTCCCTGGTCTAGGTTGAACAGATCGAACTGGAGCTGTCCGGCGATGACGGCGTTTCGTCGCGCTCGACGACCCATTAAGCCCTCCTTCCGACAGACGAAAAGAGCCCCGCATCACTGGCTGCGGGGCTCGAACTGCTACTAGCCGCCAATCTCATGGGCTTTGTTTTGGGTGCGTTCGGTGGGTCCTCTCTCTGCTCGCGCGAGGCTTCTGCATTCTTGGCAGCGGCTTTCTGGGCCGAAAGGCTCAGTCGCTTGTCTTACTGTTGATCCCTCTCGAACTGCGGTGAGCGCTTCCGTCAATGCCGTTCCAGCTCCTGCGGGGTGATGCTCACCGTTTCCCGTAGCGGCTTGCCGCTTGGATCCCGCATTGCAACGAGCTTGTTCGTGCTCGTGTTGCGCATGAGCACGTCGCGCTTGATGATCACTTCCCGATCGGCGAGAAGTGGGATGATGCTCACGACCGAAGAGTATTTCGATTCGTTCACGAACAAGGGGTTGAAGCTCCATCCGTTGCCGATCGTCCTCCCATTGATCTGCATGTTCGAGGGCAGCTTGACTTCGTTGAAGGTCTTGCCGTCTTTGCGGAGGATGTCCTTGCGTACGTATGGCTCCGTTGGTATGGTAAGGTAGACTTTTTCGGCCTTCTCTGAGGTGCTGCGGCTGGGGACGGCGCTTTCGCGGTTGCCGATGACGTTTGCCATGATCTCCTCCAATCAAAGCTGTTATCTGGCGGCAATTATCATCCTTGAGCCGCGTTTGCGTAAAGTCGCAAATGGCTCCTTTTGCCGCTACTCGACTTTCTCGAAGAATATTTCTGGTCCGCAATTCGTCAACTCGTACACGGCGTTTACGGTTGACGCACGAACGGCGCTACACCTCCCCTTTTCTTTTATCGAGAGAACGTTCTCCTTTGAAATGAGGCCCATCTCGAACAATTCGTCTGTGCTAACCCCCAGTTTTTCCTCGAGCTTGCGCGTCGTGATGATGTAATGTGACATATTGACCCCCTCACCTGTTTTTAATGACTGAATCATCATAATTCATCTTCCGCTATGCACCCACGATGTCTTTCGCCCATCCTCCCGTTTTGCACATGGCCACCACCATCACGAGCATGAGTGCGAGCCATTGGGCGAAGACTCCCAAAGCGTCTGCGAGCTGTGCGGCAATGTCGAAGGAGGGGCCGAGGCTGGCGTACCCGATCGATGAGATGATCGTGGGGAACAGGTAGAGGACGACAAGGAGCAGCGCGTTGGCAAGGACGATGGAGGCGAAGCTCTTGACGAATCTGAATCCCGAGTCGCGTGTCATCTCTACGCCCAGCATTGCAATCGGCAGAGCCGAGAATGCGGCGAACACATAGATCTGGATGGCCCGGCCGTACACGAGAAGCTGTGCGACGATGTGAGTGACGAATGCGCATCCCAGCTGTAGCACGCAGATTACCAACAAGATCACGCAGATACCCAAATCGGTGTACGTGAAGGCGGTGTCGGGCATGATCTGACTGGACACCTGGCCTTGCGCTGTGATCCCCGACATGACCTGTCCGGCTGTGCGATAGATGGCATCGCAGATCTGCATGGAGTTGTCGATAAACAGCTTGGCTATAACGTATCCGATCAGAAGCATGCATATGTTTTCAAGTCCGGGCATGCCTGTCATCGAGCCGTCGGCGCGCTGCGTGATCTTGATGAATTGCAGCACCATCGAAAGCGCGAGCACGCAGTAGGCGAGAGGCCTCACAGCATTTGAATTAACGGCGTCGGCGAATGCGTAGACACCGGCCAGAAGATTTGCGAGGCCGCCGTTTTGCATCTGCGAAAGAATCGTCCCTGCTGCAAGGGCGCTTGTAAGGTCGGAAGCCACTCCCGCCATCGTGCGCCCCATGTTGTTGCATGCATCGCAAAGCCAGTTGTTGATGTCTGTTCCGATGTCAGCCCAGGCGATCTCGGGAGTAGCGACAACCATGAGAAGGGTCATCCCGATGACGGTCAAGGCGGCCTTGCGGCTGGTTAGTACCCGCTTCGGTACTGCGCGCCTGACGACATTGAGCATTGGAACGGGTTCAGGTCCCTGTCGTAAACAACCTGAACGGAAACCCCTTGACGGCGTTGGGCTCGAAGAAGAGCTGACGGTGCCGGCACCTGTGTCTATGGTCGCAGACCCTGTAAACTTGATGGCGTTAGCGGTCGGAAGCTTTGATTCGCAGAACTCGACCAAGGCCTTATCAAGCTCTTCGTTCTGATCGTCGATCAGATTTAGAGCCTCATCGTTGAGGCCTTCGACTTTGCATTGGACGTTGCCGACCCTCCTGTATTCCGGGGAGAGTGAGAACGCTTGCGAGGACACGGTTGCATCGCCTTCGACCGGCAAGACGAGAGATAGCGCAACGTGTCTCCCCTCGGTTTCTACAACGGCGGTAGTCTCGTTCGGTTTAGCCTCCAAGGATTCGAGCCGAAACTTCGAACGCCTCTCGCCGCCTCCGGTAGATCGCTCGACGAACGAATCATTCGAGAACTCAATGACCGTCTTTCCCGTAGGATCGGCCCATTTTGATGCGGCAAGGTAGTCCAGAAGCTCTTGCTCCTTCTGGCTGTACTGAGGGCTGGCTGTGTCGGCCGACTCTGCTGGGCTCGCCTCGGTGCGTCCCTCTGGCTCATCGCCGCCCTTGGTGTCCTCAAGCTGGCTTGCAGGCGGGCCAACCGTTTTGGCTGCGCATCGAGCCAGAGAGCCAGCTAGAAACAGCATAACCGCTATGGCGAGCACGATTAGTGCCAACTTCTTTTTTTGCATCTTAGCTCCTCTAATGTTTTGTCAAATCATCGCCGGAAACCCATCCCCAGCCGAGCCATCCGATGTGACCATTGCACAGTGCGTTTTGCTGCGCGGCCCAAGACTTCAAGTTATGGATGCCTGAATAGTCGGCAACCATTCCGTCGCCTATGTAGATTCCCACATGGCCGTAGGGATTCATATTACCCATGCCGGGATAACCCCAGCCTGATCCGTAAACTGCGGCTCCCAGCGGCACGTCCTCAATACTCGTGGAGACGCCGTTTGCTCGCCAATCAAGCCACGCCGAGCCATACCTGGAGCACGTTCCCGGGCCGAAGGCGATCTCGTACATGTCGTTCACCCACTTCGCGCAGTATTGCTGGTAATAAATGCTATTCAAGGCGTTTGCGGACGCGATCAGCGCGGTGTCGACTGGTCTTCGGTCCCACCGTGACCGTGGCTGTATGGATGAAAGCCATCACTTTCTCCGCATGGTCGGTTGTTCCTTGGCAACTTTGGGGAAGTGTGGCCTGGAACTGCTCGGACGCTTCGAGGGAGTATTCGGTGATGCCTCGAGCCTTGCACCATGAAAACCAAGCTGACATGTTGTAGTTGTAGCCCTGCGCGACGAGAGCGAGCTTGCCAACGTCGTCAGTTTTGATCTCGCCAAGGAAGGCTCCCCACATTTCGAGCCCGTCACGCAAATAGAGCGTTCCGGCGTAGATTGAGGCCTTTGCCGTGGAGGCGGATACGCTTTCGTAGGGCCATGTCCCCACCGAAGGGCAGCACGCGACTCTCTCGCCCTTGGTGGCACCGTGAACGATGACGCCGCCGTACCCGCATTCGCTGGCCTGCATCACATCCTGCCGCACCGAGGAAAGAGGTGTTCCGCATCCTCCTGCGCAATGGACGTACGTTGCTCCACCCGCCGCAACGACGTTGAGATCTCCCCCGGACTCGGCTGCCATGATGGCAAGCACCATGTCTGACCAGTCGGCGTTTCCGAACACTGCCTCGCAAACGGCTTCCACGTCGCCTCTCAGCGCCTCGCAGGCCGGCGGCAGCTCTACAGGTGACCTCTTCCTGTTAGCTTCGTCCCATAACCAAGAAAAGGAGAGTATGGCTACAACTATCGCGCAGACAATAGCCACGGTCGCTGCTGCAGCAATCGCTGCCGCAGCGCCCGGGAAGGCGGCAGATACGGCAGCGGCTATCTTCGTAGCGACGCCTGTCGTCTTCGCTCGCGCCGCGCCCTGG
>JBKTHK010000080.1:0-6077 GCA_047240885.1 Slackia sp.
GCCTATGCGCCCTTGATAGCGGGACACCTGGGAAGGGGTGCACGTGCATGCCCGTTCAGGGTCGCCGAAATACCCGCACGGACACGGATTCGCCGCCGCCACCGTCATGAACCGCGCCGGCATCTTCACGCTCCCGTCGGCGCGCGTCACCGTGATGGATCCTTGCTCCATAGGCTGGCGGAGAGCCTGCAGGGCCGCAGGCGAAAATTCCGGAAGTTCATCGAGGAAAAGGACCCCTTCGTGCGCAAGGGAGATTTCGCCCGGCCTGACGGGCGGCCCCCCGCCGACCAGACCTGCCATGCTTGCGGACTGGTGCACGCAACGAAACGGCCTCGCGCCCGCGAGAATGGCCCCATAGCCTGCCCGCTACCGAATGGACCATAGCCGCCGGATGCGCCTCGCCGAGGAGCAGGATGGAAGGCAGCGCCTTTGCAAGCATGGTCTTGCCCGAGCCCGGAGGCCCCATGAGCAGAATCCCATGCCCTCCTGCCGCCGCAATCTGCATTGCCCGCTTCGCCGCCTCGTGGCCACGTATCTCGCCGAAATCGAGCAGCGCCCGCCCCCGCTCATAGGCTTTCGGACGCAAAGGAGCAGGATCGAGCGTGCGCAGGCCCGCCAACGAGCGAAACCCGAATTGCTCGATCCCTTCAAGAGGCGCGCAATCCTGCGAATCGCACGAAACGGCGAGGCTCAGCCCCAGATCGCGCGCGCACGAAGCGTACGCAATCACCCCTTTCACCGGGCGAACCGCCCCTTCAAGAGACAACTCTCCCGCCCAAAGGTATTGCACGAGCTTGCGAGAATCGACCTGCCCCGTGGCGCCGAGTATGGCCGCGGCTATGGGAAGGTCGAACCCGCCCTGCTGCGAAGCGACGGGAGCCAATTGACACCACTTTATCCTGGGGCATCGTAAAGCCGCAGGCTCTGATGGCAGCGCGGACGCGCTCCTGCGACTCGCGCACCGCCGCATCGGGCATTCCGACGATCGTCATGCCCGGAAGCCCGTTCGACACCACGACCTCCACGTCAACGGGCAATGCGGCCACTCCGACGATCGTCGCCGATTTCAACACGCACTGCAGATGCATTCAACACCCCGTTCCGAAAGCGTTGATGTAATGACGAACCAGAGCACGGCCGTTCGGCAAGGCCAAAATGGATATTACGTCGAAGCGCACGCGGCATTCCATGCCGTCGTAGTCCGCCAGGAAATACCCGGCTATTCGCTCGTAGCGCGCACGCTTCTTCGGCGTGACCGCCTCGCTGGGAAGGCCGTGCTTCAAGCTCGATCGCGTTTTCACCTCGACGAACACCAAAGTTCCGTCTTCGTCGCGAGCGACGATGTCCGCCTCGCCGGCAACGCACGTCCAATTGCGTTCCAAAATAATGTAACCGCGACGTTTGAGCACTCGCAGGCGCCTTCTCGCCTCGATCGCCAAGACTTCCTTCGAGAGGATCCCCCGCTTCCTCGCAGTCTTCGCACGGGCGATCCCAAGGATGGCCCGCAAGATCGGAGGAGCAACCGCGCTCTTCGCAGTCGAAACCGTCCTCTTCGCCCCACGGGTCTTCCCCGTCCTCTGGCCACGGACATACGCCTGCCATGTCGAGGACGGTCCTTTCCCATTCCTCAAGATCGAAAAACTCCACGCCGTCTTCGCAGATGTGCGCCTGCTCGAACGCCTCTTCCGCACGCCTTGCGGCAGCGCGCTCGGCGACGACTCTACTTTGCGCACGCGCCATGCGGGCCTTTGTCGAGCAGCGCCCTTCGTTATGCTCGGCGCCATTCGCGCGAACTTCCACATGCACATCCGTCTTCGTTCCCATACCGGCCTCCTGTCTCTTGGGAGAACCAAGCATAGAGCCAGGTGGTTTTCTCTTTTTGGGCGTACAGGTCGCGCTTTCTTGCGCGAAAGCAACGCCGACCTTGCGGCTCGCAGCCGAACCCCTTGCCGAAACCGGGCCAAAACCAGCCAAGCGGCTTCATCGAACCGAAGCTTCGCAGAAAAAAACGCCTCGGAGCCGAAACGGATGTATGTCACCATCCGTTCGGCTCCGAGGCGTTAGCTGCTTCGAAACGCTTCCCTCGGCTAGAAAAGGCTCTTGCGTCAGGCGCGACAAACGACGCGCGATGAAGAGGGCTGAGGCCTAATTCAAAATGGCGGAGATATGCTCCGCGCTCGCGTACCTTTGTTGCTTTCGAATCCGTATCCTGGAAACTGCTCGGCGTATTCGCACATGAGAGCATCGCGCTCGACCTTCGCGATGATGGACGCAGCCGCAATGGAAGCGCACTTCGCGTCGCCTTTGACCACGTTGCGCTCACGCGAATCGATGCCGAGCGGATTGCCGTCAAGAAGCACGCAGTCCAAGACGAACCCCCGGCCTTCGACGGCCGCGACCGCGCGGGCGAACGCCGTGCGCAACGAGGCCGACATACCGTGTTCATCTATGAACGCCGGCGCAATGTGCTCGATATCCCATGCAAGGGCGATCTCCTTGACCTCTTTCGCGATGCGCTCGCGCTTCTCAGGGGGTATCTGCTTCGAATCGTTGAGCCCTTCGATCCGAGGATTGTCGGGCAGCACTACGGCGGCCACCGTCAAAGGGCCGGCAACCGGGCCGCGACCCACCTCATCAAGGCCCGCAACCAGACCGGATTCGCAAAACTCGCGCTGGAACGCGTACATGCCCTCAAGGCGTGCGCGCTCGGCGTCTTGCGCATCAAGACGCCGAAGCGTCGAGGCGAGAGCCTGCTTGACCCCTTTGCGCTCATCGGCCGCCAAGGCTCGGGCCATGGCCTCGTACGCTTCGCGGTCGGCCTCGTGCAGGGCCTGTTTTATCTCTGCCAGTGTGCGCATTGCGGTACGCCCTTTCGTAATCGCCCGGGTTGCGTGCAGACGAACCCCTCGCCCCGATCGAAACGCGAGCGAGCCCTCGCCCGAATCATGCCGCGGATACATTCCCTCCCCGAGGCATAAGGCCCTTACGAGAAAAAAGGCCCGCCGAAGCGAGCCTTGCGGTAAACGACTTAGAAAGCCTTTTCCTTGATTTTCGCAGCCTTGCCGACCTTGTTGCGAAGGTAGTACAGCTTGGCGCGACGAACGGCACCGTGACGAACGACCTCGATCTTGTCGATCTTGGGGGAGTATACCGGGAAGGTACGCTCGACGCCGACGGAGAAGCTGATCTTGCGGACGGTGAAGGTCTCACGGCAAGAATGACCGTGACGACGGATGACGTCGCCCTGGAAGACCTGAATACGCTCGCGGTTGCCTTCCTTAATGCGATAGTGAACCTTAACGGTGTCACCGACGTTGAAAGGAGCAACTTCCTTGATCTGCTGCTGTTCGAGTGCGCGAATGATATCCATGTTTCGTTTCCTTTTCATTTCGTTTGCAACGACGTGGCCTAAGCGCTCTTTCGGGTTCGACCTGCACGTTCGCACGCGAGGCATCGCACGCAATGCCTGAATCGGCCGAGCCCTTAAAGACCCTGGACTGTCTGGCACCCTAGCAGAGGTCGGATGGAAACGCTGCGGACCACAGGTGGTACCGTTTGCTCCGACATGAAACGGCGCGCTTGAGAAGCCGACGTAGAAGTATAGCAGGATAGCCGCGTCCGATAAAGGCTTTCTTTCTGTGTTTCCAGTAAAAGCCCGTCCGAAATACGCAACATCATTGCCAGAAGCCTGCCTTCTTGCCCCTTTGCCTCGAAGCGCCGTTGCCTCGAAGGCGATGCCTATCTGATTCCCGGCAGACCGAACCCGGCAAGCATCTCACGCTCGCGAGCCTCCATCTCCTCCGCCTCTTCGTCGGAATGGACGTGATCCCATCCGCACAGATGGAGAAGACCGTGCACCAAAAGCACGTAAAGCTCCTGCTGGGGCGTAGTGCCAAACTGTTCGGTCTGCGCACGCGCAACGTCAGAGGCGATGATGATGTCGCCGAGCAAAAACGGCTCGTCATCAGGCACGCCGGCATCTTCGTAGGCGCCGCCCTCGTCAAAATCGTCGTCGAATCCGTCACATTCGAAGGAAAGAACGTCGGTCGGTCGGTCGATTCCGCGGAATTCCCTGTTCAGGCGATGGACTTCCTCGTCGGTGGTCAGCGTGATGGAAACTTCGGTGGTTTCCGGCTGGCCTTCCTGGGCCAGCACGTAGCGGGCGATCCCTTCGATATCCACCCCTTCGGCGATATCGGCCCCGTGTTCGATTTCAACGGCGATGTTCATCGACTACCTCTTTCCGTTTCCCATTCCTCCGCATTCGTACATCACCAGCGCAGGGGCGACCACGCCCGCCGTCTCGGTGCGCAGAATAGACGGACCAAGCGTTACGGGCCATGCGCGGCTCCCTTCGGTAAGCGTGTCCACCTCTTCCGCCGAAAGCCCCCCTTCGGGCCCAACGACCACCGCTATGCGCGCATCGCGAGGGTCTACCACCCCGCATTCGGCAAAGGCCGAGGCGAGCGCACCAGCGATGGTAGACGTTGCCGGACACTCTTCCCAGCATACCAGCACGGCCGTCGCGTTCTTCAGAAACGCCGCCGCTTGCGAAACCGTCATAGGGTCGCATACCTCGGGAACGGATAGGCGTCCGCTCTGCATGGCGGCCGACTTGGCGATGGCGCGCCAACGCTGCGTTTTCGAAGCCTTGCGCTTCTCGTCGAGCTTAACGACCGAGCGAGAGCAGGACAAAGGAACGAATCCGGCGATGCCGATTTCGTGGCATGGCGCACGATGTCGTCCATCTTGTCGCCCTTGGCTAGGCCCTGGACCAGGATGACATTCGGCTCGTCCGCCGGAGCCTCGAGGCGCTGCGCGATACGCACGACGATATCGCCGGAATCCGCCGAGACAATCTCGCACTCGAAGTAATCGCGTGCAGCGTCGACGACGCTAATGTGCTCGCCCACCCCTAGACGAAGCACTTTGGCGTGCTTACGGTCGTCGGCGGCAAGACGCAAGGCGAACTCCGCCTGGGTTTCTTCTGCAACAACCTGGTCGTCAAGGAAAAAATGATGAAGAGACACGGCTTATCCTTTCGGCTAGCACCCAAGAAACATCGCCCATGCGGCGGGAACGAACACGATACCGGCAACGGCCACGCTTGCAACGGCAAGAATGAGCGCAGCTCCTGCGGCGCAATCTTTCGCGCGCTTGGCGAGCGGATGGATGTCGGGCGATGCGAGATCGACCACCGCCTCGATGGCGGTATTGACGCATTCGGCGGCAAGTACCGCACCAATGCAGATGACGACGGCGGCCCATCCCCATAGAGGCACCTGCAGCAGGGCGCACAGAGCCAAGGCGCACGCCGCCGCCGCTATGTCAACCTTGAAATTGCGCTCGCCCGCCGCAGAGGCAACACCTAGCGCAGCGTAGCGAAACGACTTGAAAAACTTGTTCTGCGCCTTCAGATCGAGTCCGCTCGGCTGTCGTTCGCTCATAGCACACACTCCACGACATCTCCCGGCAAAGTCTGCGCGGGCGCCGCGATCGTATGGTAGCTTTCCGTCGTCGCAACGCCGTCCGTTTCCACCAAAACGTATTCGACCGTTCCCTTGCGCGCAGCAAAATCATCCGCCCGCAGCGTGCCCCCCAGCGCCTCGAGCCTTTTCGCACGGTCGGCCTTCACCTCGGGCGCCACCTGGTCTGTGCGCTTAGCCGCGGGAGTCCCCTCGCGTTTCGAGTAGCGAAAGACATGAATCTTCGAGAATCGACACGCCTCTGCCACACGACACGTTTCCAGGAAATCCTCTTCGGTTTCGCCCGGAAAACCTACGATGATGTCGGTCGAAAGCGAAAGGCTCGGAATGGCGGCGCGCAGCTTCGCTACCAGACCCTCGAAATAGTCGGCCTTGTACGGTCGCGCCATTTCCTTGAGCACGCGCGACGAACCCGACTGCAAAGGCAGATGCAAATGGCGGCAGATGCGCCCGTTCGAACGCGCCATAAGGTCGATCAGGGCGTCGTCGACATCGCGCGGCTCAACAGACGAGACGCGAAAACGCACCGTGTTGGGAGTTGCTTCAAGGAGGGTTTTCAAAAGCCCCGCGAGCGTGGCGCCTTCGAAGCGA
>JBKTHK010000081.1:0-6045 GCA_047240885.1 Slackia sp.
ACTACTACCTGCTGCACAACCTGGGTGGCGCGCGCACGGTCAAGTTCGACGAGTACGACATGTGGAACTACGTGGCGAAGGCGAAGGCCGACGGGCTCGTGCGTCACGTCGGCTTCTCCATGCACGACGGCCCCGAGACGCTCGATGAGATTCTGACGGCGCACCCCGAGGTGGACTTCGTGCAGCTGCAGGTGAACTATCTGGATTGGGACGACCCGGTCACCCAGTCGGCGCGCTGCATGGAAGTGGCTGCGGCCCACGGCAAGCCAGTCATCATCATGGAGCCGGTGCGTGGCGGACGTCTGGCGAATCTGCCCGAGCGCGGTGCTGCGGTGCTCGCCGCCGCTGATCCGGATGCGAGCCAGGCCAGCTGGGCCTATCGCTACTGTCTCGATCTGCCGGGCGTGCTCACGGTGCTCGCCGGCGCCTCCACGCTCGAGCAGATGCAGGACAACATGCGCACCTTCCAGACCCGCAAGCCGCTGATGGATGAGGAGCGCAGCGCCATCGACGGTGCCATCGCGGCCCTGCGCAGCGTGGACCTCATCCCGTGCACGAACTGCGGCTACTGCGTAAAGGACTGCCCCGAGGGCGTGAAGATCCCCATCGCCATGAACCTGCTGAACCTGGAGCGCACTACCGAAGACAACGAGTTCGTCAAGGGCCTCTACTCTTGGCAGGCCGCCGAGGGGCCCGCTTCGAAGTGCATCCAGTGCGGCACCTGCGAGGCCATGTGCCCCCAGTCCATCGACATCATCGACCACCTCGCCGAAGCCGTAGAGCATTTCGAGGGGTAGAGGAGCGTCTTTTAGACGGGAGGGCCACAGTGGCGGCCCTCCCGTCGTTTACCGCCCAAGCGAATGGTGTCCGAAGCTACGAGCGCAGCATCTTCCTTCGTGCCTGCTTTAGCCAGTTTTTCTTGAATGATCCGACCCCGCCAAAAAACTTGTCGTAGGTAGCTCCGTTTTCCTTGGCGGCATATTTGACGGCAGCAAGCTCAATGGTGCAAAGATAGTCGGCCACCTGGGCCAGTCGGTATTCAGTCATTGTTGTGCGCTTCTTTACCACGGCCTCTTTGGAAAGAGTCGAATAAATCGCCTCATCTAAAGCTTTCTTCACTATGGCCTGGCCGTTGTCATAGTAGAGCTTTACATGATCGAAGCCTTGGAAGTAGGCGAGGTGATCCGCTATCATCTCCGACGCATCACGCCTCATGCGCGCAGCAAGTTTCTCAATGTTTGGGAACTCGCTTCTCTTGTAGAGGAAGGTCTTGTACTGGATGGGGAGGCGTTGCACTAGGACGTTGAAGGAGACGAGTAGTTTTTTGCGCTGGGTTAACCCTAGGTTTTCGTAATCGTCGTGACCATTCAAGAGAGGTTCTGAATGGAAAGAAATGTTAGGAAGATCTGCAGCAGCTAAGGTCTGCTCATAGGCCTGAATCTTGCTGGTGATTCTATCGGATTGCTCATGTAGTACGAAGGTGAGCAAATAGTATCGGGTAGCAATACTTTTATCGCCGCTTTCATCAACGAAAAGTGATAATTCGCGCATTGTCTTTGTTCCCCTAATATAAAAGTTGCCGGGGGATAAGCCCCCGGCGCTTGGAGGTAGCGCTATGTGCACCACCAAGAAAAGCTTATACCATGCTTTGAGAATCCTGACAAGCACTTTTTGGCTCCTGTTCTCATGAGCTCGCAGGGGCCGATATTCTTCTGAAATGTTCGAGCCTGACCTAGTTCGTACATCTCCGAAATTCAGTTGGCAACTGAGGAAATCCTCCTTCGTGTTTCTCATAATTAGATTCGCTCTATTTGCTTGCAGAATGGTTTTGTTCTCGAAGAAGAAGGGAATGCCCTAATGAAGGAGCAGCTAAATATAACAATGCTCTGCGCCGTTTTGGCGTTGAGCGGAGCGTGTCTCGGAGGGTGCGGGATGCAGGGTGGATTCGTTGGCGAGCCGTCCGATACTACTGCGAGCCAGATCCCTCCGATGGCTGAAGACGCAGAGGGTGACAATGACTCTAAAGCTGAAGAATCGCAGACGGCCGCACCGTTCAATCTTGACGGGGTTATCGAGCAGACGGTGCTGCTCGACGATGACGCGCTAACTATCGTAGCGGAAAAGCTAGAGTATCGAAATGATATGGCCTACCTTACGCTTTCGATCACTAACAACACGGAAGGGGAACTCGACGTCATGACCTCGACGCTGGGCTACAGCGCCAATTACGTGAATGGATGCATGATGACGGCAGGTCATCTGAGTGTGCAGCTCCCAGCTGGGGAAACAACGGAGGAGGAGATTGGCTATTCCCTCTGGGAATTGCAGCTGTACGGGATGAAGGGCATAGGGGCGCTTGGATTAGGTGTTCGCGCGGTTAACGATGAATTCGAAGAGGTTTTCAAGGGTATTATTGAAGTGGCGACATCCCTTTACGGAGAGGACTCGATTGATTCAGGCACTTTCGCTGGCTTCCTCGATAGTCCTGCTTTTGCTCAAAGACTTGGATACGATGTCGAAGCGGCTTCGTCGATCGACCATAGCCTCGGCGCCGCCGGCCTTGATGCTCTTTCGGCCTTCTTGCTCACCAATCAGGAAGGTGAAAAGGCTGTTATGGTTGAGCTCACGAATAATACTGATGATGCCCTAATCGTACATGTGAGTGATGTGTCCATTGATGGGGCGTTGGCTTACGAAGGGCCATGGACGGTAGACACGGTTGCTCCTGGAAAGCGCTTTGTCATAGACGATTTGCTTCTGAGCTCTATGGTGGAGGACAAAGCCGATCGGTTCGATCTGTCCAAGGTGGGTAATGTGAGTATGACCATTTCGATAACCGATGCTAATAGGAACACGATCCTAGATTCAGCCGAACTGATTATCTCTTTAGCCAGCCTTTCGAAGTGCCACAATCACCACAACTGCTAAGGCTTGTTCTGATTGACGGCGACCGCGGCTGGCGCATGGCGTCGTCAGGTCGCACCATGCGCTATAATTTCTGCCACAACTGCCGTCGATGATGGCGCAACAACTGAAGAGCAATATGCGGCCTGGAAGGCATCTGCTTTCTTCTGGGTTGATTGCTCTGTTGCAACGCCTTGGCAGTTGTGGTGACTGTGGCGGATGCCTTCCAGATTGTCATCTGCAAAGGTTCCCGCCGATCGCCTGTCCTGTGCTGTTCGGAAAGGGGCTCCGTTATGCTGGATTCCAAGAAAGTTGCCACAATCAATAAGGTTCTCGCCAAAGGAAAGCTTGTCGCGCTTGGCGCTCTTGTGGGCATTTTACTGGGAGTGGGAGGCACGATTTTCTTTCAGAACTGCAACCCTCCCGATGAAGACAAGGGTGCCGCCGCAACGGCGGTCTTCGGTCGTTTTGTGGAGCAGACCGAGCTCGTGGGGATATCCCAGGATTATTGCATAGTCGACAAGTATCCCGACGTGGAGACTTTTTTCGACCTTTTCGACCTTCCCTGACGGCTAATAGCGTATGGTGTCGCTATGCGGGCACGTTGAAAGCGGGTGTGAACATGGACGCAGCTGAAATGTGGCCCGATGGCACAGTCGTCCACGTGACGCTCGATCAGCCGTACATCATCTCCAATACGCCTAACATGGATATTTCCGGTGTGTTAGAAGAGAACAACAACATTCTCAATCCCATTCATGTGGAGGATGTCGATGAGATTCACCGCGAATGCATCCGCATCAGTGAAGAGAACGCGGTTGAAGGAGGGTTGCTCGAAGAGGCCCGGATTCAAGCGGAAAGCGACATTACCACGCTTTTCAAGTCAGCGCTAGGCGATGAGTATAATGTCGTATTCGACTGGCGTGCGGCATAAGGAGGGCGTTACGCAAGAAGGGCCCATGATCGAAGAACGCTTGACAGAGGACTTGCTGGCGCGGTTGCTTGCGGCACCGAACCCTGATAGCTATCTTGGCGAAGGGCTTACGTTGCAGCGCTCCCTTGCCGACTATCTGCATGAACTGCTGGCGGCTAAAGGCTTGAAACGGGCCGACGTGTATCGGGCCTCGGGATTGAATTCCACGGTTGTCTACGATGCGTTCTCGGGCAAAAGCCGACTGGGGCGCGACAATGCGCTCATGGTGGCGTTCGGGCTGGGCTGCTCGCTGCGCGAGACCCAGCGGCTTTTGAAGTTGGCCGGTGCGGCCGAGCTGTATCCTAAGGTGCGTCGCGATGCTATCATTATCTGGTGCATTGATCGCGGAATGTCGCGCGAGGCCTGCGACGACGAGCTGTGGCGCTTCGGCGAGAAAACGCTTTTGGGCACGTGCCCGCTGCAATAAGGCGATGCGTAACTGGTTGGAAGTCGAGAGAGAAGGACGAACATGGCGATGGGACCTCGGGAGGGGCGAGTGCTCCACGCCATGAGCATCGATGACGCCTATGAGGTGCAGCGGGTGCTTTCTTCGGGCTCCGGCGGCCGAACCGAAGTCGTGACCATGACGGCTTTACCTTATTTGCGAAAGAAGATACCCTCGTCGCTCGTCGATCGTCGGGTATGGACTGCTTTGTCGGAATGCTCCAGCCTGCGTTTGCCTCATGTGGTTGCGACCTATGAAACGCCCGATGAATTTGTTGTTGTATGTGACTTTGTGCCAGGCGATACGCTGCACGAGAGGAAGGCGAGGCGTCTCCCGTTTCGAGGCGGTGCGCATTGCGCTGATGTTTGCGAGGCGGTCGAGGAGCTCCATCGCCGCGGTATTGCGCACCGCGACATATCGCCGCGAAATGTTCTCGTGGCGGCCGATGGAGCGCATCTCATCGATCTGGGCATCGCGCGGCCTCTGGAACGGAGCCCTTCGGAGAGTCCGCACTTCGACCCACGGCTTGCGGCGCCCGAGCAATACGGGTTTGCGCCGGTCGACGAGCGCACAGATGTATGTGTGCGATGGTCATTTGCTGGGTTATATGCTTGCGCTTGAGCCGATGCATACCGGGCAGTTCTGACGGATGAGTCTGTCGTGCCTGCGCGCTGCGCGCCGTAACGGAAGCGCCTTTGAGCCAACTCGTTTCAGACGATACGGACTTCGCTCGTGCCGTGCGAGAAAGCGCGAAAGGTGCTTTCGCACGGTGCCTCCTGGCGCGAGAGCCTCCGCGAGGCTGCGGACACATTCGGGGCAGTCGGGGACGAGGGCGATAACTGCCAGGCCCGCCGCGCTGGGCATCCGCGTTCCCGCAAGAAACGACGAACCGCGTTTGTCGCGGCCTCCTGCATCGCTGCAATCCATTGTTCTTGCTGTGGCGATCGGCTACGCCGCCTTGTCGGATGTGTTGGCGGAGGTAGGCGCTGGGCGCGATGGGGGCTCTGTTCATCAAGCGAGGGACGATCATGCGTCGAGCAGTGATGCCCTGCCTGTCGATGGGGAAGCCCCTGAGGCGGCAGATAGATCGTCATCGGACGGATTGCCTCCAGCGGGCTTCTCGGAAGAAGAAATGGTGTTTTCCAAGGAGGATCTCGTTGTCGCAGAGTCCTCGTGGCGCATGTCGAACGGGTGCATCTCTTACGTGGTTGCCTTGAGAAACGAGAGCAAGGACATGGCGGTTGATTATCCTGCCTTCAATATTGTGGGACGAGACTCCGAAGGGAAGATCGTTTCGTCGGAGGAGCAGGTTCTTCCTAGGCTTAATCCCGGCGAGACAATGTACTTCGCGTCTATTGCCGGTACGGGGACGGTGACTCCCCATTCGGTTGATTTTCTACCGATCGCACCTGATGACTACCAGGTTCACCGGGCCCAATCCGAGAGCGCGGTGTTTCGCGTGGCGGACGTTTCGGCCACAACCGATGCGCTTGGCGGAACGGTTTTCGTTGGCGAAGTGACCTGGGAGGGCGGCGAAAGAGACGAAGACGCCGCAGGTGACGCTCTCGTGATGGTAGCTCTGAGGGATGGTGCGGGAAAACTGATTGGCGGGACGATGGCGCTCGCAAGCTGTCCCGAGCGCGGTGTTCCGGCGGGTTTCCAAACGTTGGGAGAAGAGATGCCGGATTATGCGAGTTTTGAGGCATATGCTTACGCATGGTAG
>JBKTHK010000082.1:0-5843 GCA_047240885.1 Slackia sp.
GGCCAGTAGCTCCAATTGGTAGAGCGGCGGTCTCCAAAACCGCATGTTGTGGGTTCGAGTCCTACCTGGCCTGCCATCTTCCTCTTATGCGATACCGCAAGTAAACAACCCGCTCTTTTGAGCGGGTTGTTTTTTGTTCTCAGGCTGCCAGCTGGATTGACATGAAAGCCGAGCCTGCCAAGCCCTTTTTGCGCGAATTGTTCGTTTGGATATCGAAAAAGCCACGAAGTGTATCAATGAAACGCCACCGATGGTTGCAAGTTGGATCTTTCTTCCTGAAATAATAGACAAAAGAGCGAAAAATGATGATTAGTTTTTCTTAATTTGTGCACCGCATGCCTTCACTTGATACATTTCGTGAAAAAATCGATACCGAAGGCGTCTGCTCGTGCATGTAAAGATGAAATGATGCATGGCTGTGCAGAGGTCGCGCAAACAAAGACTTTTCTCGGGGTTGTTTCGAAGTTGCAAACGAACCTCGCCGGGCTGCCTTTGATTTTCGGGGCATCCCGGCGAGGGCTTTTCCAATCAATGGGTGTGTTTATCGGGGGTGTTGCGGCCATTAGCCGATCTTGAACCCAAGATAATGCTCAGCGGTATGCCAAGTCATATTTTCGAACTCTTCATCGGTGAAATCGATTGACGAGAAAACCTCGAGCTCTTCGGCCGGATCCCACATGGGGAAGTCGGATCCGAAAAGAATCCTGTCTGATCCGTATATCCTGCAGAGTTCTTTTGTGCGGCGAGTGCCAAGGTAGGTCATGGAGCTCGATACGTCCAAGAAGCAGTTCTCGTCTTCGAGGTACTCCACGGCAAGGTCGTAGACCGACCAGCCGCCGAAATGAGCTGGTCGACACGAAGGTCGGGGAAAGCATGCAGGACGTTTTTGAGTCTGCGCGGATGCGAATGGTCTCGGCGATAATCTCCGCAATGAATCATGACGGGCAGGTTTCGTGCCTGTGCTATCTCGTAGACGTTCATAAGCCGCGGATCGTCCATATCAACATGCTGGGAATCGGGGTGAAGCTTGATTCCCTTGAGTCCCAGCGATATCGCACGGTCTATCTCTGCTTCAGGGTCTTCGTAGTCCTGGTGCATGGTGGCGAAGCCGATGAAGTTTGCGTGCTCTTTGCATGTGCCGGCCACGAAATCGTTGATGCTCTCGACGACCTTGGGCTTCACGGCGACGGAGTGCACGAGAGAATGCGTTATAGGCGACGGCTTAAGAGCATCGAGATATCTTTGCACCGATCCGGTGTCGTGCCGCATTGGGATGCTGTAAAACTCCCCAACGCTTTCAGAAGCGCGTTGCGCAACCTTGTCGGGGTAGATATGTGCATGGATATCGATGATTGTCATGGTTAACCTTCTATACCGTCTGCATTGCGGATTTCGCGGCGCTTGATTTTTCCGCCGACCGTTTTCGGGAGCTCATTGACGAATTCGACGATGCGCGGGTATTTGTAAGGCGCCGTGGTCTTCTTCACGTGGTTCTGCAATTCTTTGACCAGATCGTCGGAGGGATCCCAGCCTTTAGCAAGGATAATAGAGGCCTTTACCACCATGCCGCGAACGGGGTCAGGCGCAGCGGTGACGGCGGCTTCCACGACGGCTGGATGTTCGACCAGCGCGCTTTCTACTTCGAAAGGACCGATGCGGTAGCCGCTGCATTTGATGACGTCGTCGTTGCGGCCTATGAAGAAATAGTAGCCGTCGCTGTCGCGCCATGCCATATCGTGCAGGTTGTAGTATTCGCCGCCGACCGTTTCAGCGGTGCGCTTCGGATCCTGGAAATAGCCGATGAAAAGTCCGGGAGGGTAGGCCTCTTTCAATTTGGTAACGCAAATGGCCCCTTCTTCGCCGTCGTCCATCTCGCTGCCGTTTTCGTCGAGCAGGCGAATATTGAACAGCGGGCTTGCTTGCCCATGGATCCGGGGCGCGGCTCGATCCAGGGGAAGGTGGCAAGCAGGACGGGACCTTCGGTCTGCCCGAAGCCCTCGCGTATCTTCTTGCCTGTCAGACGCTCCCATGCCAAGGTAACCTCGGCATTGAGAGGCTCTCCGGCGGTTGCGAAGTTCGCGACGCTGGACAGGTCGGAGCGCTCGACGTCTTCCTGGAGCATGAAGCGATACATGGTGGGCGGGGCGCAAAACGTCGTGAGCCTGTAATCCTGTATCTTTTGCAGCAGCTTTGCGGGGACGAACTTGTCCATGTCGTAGGCGAAGACCGTCGCTCCGCATATCCACTGGCCGTAGATCTTTCCCCAGCCGAACTTGGCCCACCCGGAATCGGAGACGCTCATATGCAGTCGGTCTTCTTGAACCTGCTGCCAATACTTCGCGGTGATGATATGGCCGAGCGGATGCACGAAACTGTGGCAGACCGCCTTCGCCATGCCAGTTGTTCCGCTGGTGAAATAAATCAGCATAATATCGGAGTTCTTCGTGGCCTTATCGCCGACAGGACGGATCCAGGTTTCCGATCCCTCTTCAAGAAGGTTTTCGTAGGAAATCCAACCTTCGCGCACGCCTCCTGCGACGATGATATTCTCAATGCTAGGCGCTTCAGGAAGCGCCTTTTCCACCTCGCCGCAGACGTAATCGTCGTCTACGCAGACCATGGCCTTGACATGGGCGCTTTGCGCTCGGTAGACGATGTCCTTTTTCGTGAGCTGCAGGGTCGCGGGGATAATGGTCGCGCCGATCTTGCACAGCGCAACGGCGGTGACCCAGTATTCCCATCGGCGGCGGAGGATGCACATCACCACGTCGCCCTTGCCGATTCCCATCGCAGAGAAGGAGTTTGCCATGCGGTTGGAGAGGCGGGAGATGTCGGTGAAGGTAAAGGACCGCTCGTTGTCGTGGTCATCGCACCAGAGCAGAGCGCGTTTGTCGGGCTCGACGCGGGCCCATTCGTCCACGACGTCATAGGCGAAATTGAAGTTTTCAGGAACATCTATGCGGAAGTTTTCCGCAAAGTCCTCGTAGGAGTCGAAATCGATGCGCGGACAGAATGTATTGAGCAGGTGGTTCGCCATGGGTATCGTCCTTACTCTGCGATGATGGTGACGAAGCGAGCCTGCGTGTCGCCGCCGCACCGTTGGCCATGAAGCTGTTCCGGATTGAAGTAGATGCTGTCTCCGGCTTCGAGGACGAATTCTTTATCCTCGATGGTCACGATGACGGTGCCTTCGAGGATAAAGTTGAACTCCTGCCCATGATGGGCGACCAATTTGGCGGTTCGTCGCTCGTCCAAAAAGACCAGTAGAGGCTGTACGATCTTTCCAGTATAGCGCCACGCCAGGTCCTGGTAGTAATAGCCGGGATAGTGTCGACTTCCTTGCCCTCGCCCGCTTTGACCACATGGTAGGTATTGAGCTTCGCGGCGGTGCCGGTGAGGATCTCGGTGAATTCGACGCCGAAGATATTCGCCATGTGGTAGATGGCGGAAATGGGGACGTCCGCTCCGGTTTTCTCCCAATTCCGGTAGGTTTCAAGGCTGACTCCGAGTTCTGCAGCCATGTCTTCCTGGGTGACGTCGCACGCATCGCGCAATCCCGCGATGCGCATGCCGATTTCGCTGAATTCGGTCTCCATTTCCGCTCCTTTGTCTCGATAGAATGAAAACTCCCTCGCATTCGGTGAGGAATCGCGAGGGAGGGCAGTAACGAATGGTGAAGCGCTACGCTTCGATTCCCAGTCTGAGCGCTTTCAGATTCGGCTCAAGCAGATGCTGTTTGCGCGGGGGGATGCAGCGTTCCATGGCGGCGAACAGCGTCTCCTCGCTGCAAAATCCTGTCTCGGCGAAGAGCTTGCCCACGCAGATGATGTTGGCGAGTCCTTTGAGGCCGTTCTCTTCGGCCATGGCAGTTGCGGGGATTTCGACGACCTTTACGTTCTCGGGGTAGCGCATGGTGGGCACGAGCGTGCTGTCCACCACGGCAACACCGCCGTCGGATACGAGGTCGATGAACTTGTCGAACGAAGGCTGATTCATGGCGATGATGCCGTTAGGCTCCATGACCAGCGGCGATCCGATGGGGTTGTCGGAGAGGCAAACGCTGCAGTTTGCCGTGCCGCCGCGCATCTCAGGGCCGTAGGAAGGCAGCCAGCTGAGCTCTTTGTCCTCGATCAGCCCGGCGGTTGCGATGACTTTGCCGCCGAACAGAAGGCCGTGTCCGCCGAAGCCCGCCAACACGAAGTTGAAATCCTGAGACATGGCTCCTCCTATTCCTTGTTCGCGATCGGACATTCTGCGGCGCGCGCTGCGGCCGCTTCGTAGACGTCGGCGAAGCCTTCCGCCTTCACGTCCTTGTAAACGCCGAGGGGGTAATAGGGAAGCATGTTCTCGCGCATCCACTCGAAGGATTTCTGCGGATTCATGCCCCAGTTGGTAGGACAGGTCGACACCACTTCGACGAAGGTGTAGCCGACGCCTTCGAGCTGATACTCGAAGGCTTTACGGATGGCTTTTTTGGCCTTGCGCACGTTGGCAGGCTTGTCGACGGTGACGCGTTCGATGTATGCCACGCCGTCGAGCTCGCGCAGCATTTCCGAAACGCGAATGGGGAAGCCTGCGGCATGGACGTCTCGGCCGTAGGGGGACGTCTGGGTAATCTGGTTCGGAAGGCTGGTGGGAGCCATCTGGCCGCCTGTCATGCCATAGATCGCATTGTTGATGAAGATGACGGTGATCTTCTCGCCGCGCGTTGCGGCATGGACGGTCTCGGCCATGCCGATGGAAGCAAGGTCTCCGTCACCCTGGTAGGAAAAGACCAGATTTTCGGGATGAACGCGCTTCACGGCGGTTGCGACCGCGGGCGCACGGCCGTGCGCGGCCTCGATCATGTCGCAGGAGAAGAAGTCGTAGGCCATGACGGCGCAGCCAACAGGGGCTACACCCACGCTGGTACCCTCGACGCCGAGCTCGTCGATGACTTCAGCCACCAGGCGCTGCACAATGCCGTGGCCGCAGCCGGGGCAGTAGTTGGTGACCGCGTCGGTCAAGGCGCCGGGGCGCTGGAAAACAACCTTTTCTTCGGCCATCGTTATTCACCTACCTTTTCAGCGAGGGCTTCGATCTGAGCCAGGATTTCGGCGGGCGTGGGGATGACGCCGCCCGTGCGGCCGTAGAATTCCACGGGGACGCGGCCGTTCACGGCGAGGCGCACGTCGTCGACCATCTGTCCCATGTTCATCTCGACGGTCAGATAAGCCTTGGCGGTGCCTGTGGTTTCATCTATAGCCTTCTTCGGGAGCGGCCACAAGGTAATCGGGCGCAAGAGGCCTGCCTTGATGCCTTTCTCGCGAGCCTTCTTCACGGCGCTCAAGGTGACGCGGGCGCTAGCGCCAAACGCGACGAGCACGATATCGGCGTCTTCGGTCATGATGCACTCGGCGGCCTGTTCGTTTTCTTCGATCTGCGCATAGCGCGCGAAGCGTTCGATGTTGAGCTTTTCAAGCGCATCGGCGGTCAGATAGAGGGAGTTGGCGATGTTGTGCGGGCGCTTGTTGTGATGGCCGCAGGTGGCCCAGGGCTTTTCAGGGAGGTCGGTCTTGGGCTCAGGAAGCACGACGGGTTCCATCATCTGGCCGAGCATGCCGTCGGCAAGAATCAAAACGGGCGTGCGATACTCATCGGCCACGTCGAACGCCTTGTAGACGTAATCGGCCATTTCCTGGACGGAGCTTGGGGCGAAGACGACGCAGTGGAAATCGCCATGGCCGAGACCGCGGGTGGCCTGCCAATAGTCTGCCTGGGACGGCTGGATGCCGCCGAGTCCCGGGCCGCCTCGCTGTACGTTGATGATGACGGCCGGCAAGTCGGCGCCTGCCAGATACGAG
>JBKTHK010000083.1:0-5732 GCA_047240885.1 Slackia sp.
GCCGTGGTGCCCGGTCCGCCGCACTGGCCCACGCCGATGGCCTCGAGGATCTGGGCCACCGAGTCGCCCTCAGCCGGGGTGGGTGCCAGCGACAGGTCGAGGATGCCTTGCTGCACGCCCAAGCGCTTGCTTGCCTCGCGCGCCATGAGCTCGCCGGCGCGGGTGATCTTGAATGCGGTGGCCTTGATAGCTTCGGCAACCGATGTAATGTCGGCGTCCTTCGGCAGGTCGGCCAGCACGGCGCGCACCACGCCGGGGCCGGACACGCCCACGTTCACCACTTCGTCGGCCTCGCCCGAGCCGTGGAACGCACCGGCCATGAAGGGGTTGTCCTCCACGGCGTTGCAGAACACCACCAGCTTGCCGGCACCGATGCACTGGCGGTCGGCTGTGGCCTCGGCCGTGGCTTTGATGATGCCGGCCATCTTGAGCACGGCGTCCATGTTGATGCCCGCGCGCGTGGAGCCCACGTTCACCGACGAGCACACGTTGTCGGTGACGGACAGGGCGTGGGGGATGGAGTCCATCAGCTTGTGGTCGGCCTTGGACGCGCCCTTGTGCTCGAGCGCGCTGAATCCGCCGACGAAGTCGACGCCCACTTCCTTGCCGGCCGTTATGGCCACGGCCACGGGCGGGAGTCGTCGGCGGTCCGCGGCGCAGATCTCCGCGATGGGGGTGACCGAGATGCGCTTATTCACGATGGGGATGCCGAACTCGCGCTCGAGCTGCTCGGCGGTGGGTACGAGTTCTCGGCGGCCGAGGTCATGCGATCGTAGACCTTGGTCGCCAGCGCATCCACATCGGCGTCGACTAGCCGCGCAGGTTGATGCCCAACGTGATAGTGCGGATGTCAAGTTCTGCTTGGACATAGCTAGGGTCTCGGCAACTTCGGCAGGGGTGATCTGCATAGCGGCTCCTCGCTCGCGACGGTCGGCAGGGCGCGGGTTCGCGCTCCGGTAATTGTTCTGGCTCAGTCTACCAAATCATGGTCGCCCCCGCCGCTGTATGGGTGCGGACGGGCCAGATTGTCTGTGACCATTCGCAATGTCAGGTTCGAGGGGACTGGCATCGGCTTTTTGCCGCCAGGGCATCCCTGTTACACCGATTCGCACCAAGGGCAACCTATAAGTGCGCAATAGTTGCTGGCGCTCTGCCGCCTCCGTGCTAGGATGAATTCATCGAGGTGATTCCGAAAAGGCGAAAGGCGAGAAAGCGAGGCGAAATGGTGGTCATGGGGTTGGGGCTTCCCGAAGTTGTTATGGTGCTGGCGGTTATCGTCATCAAGGTGATTCCTATTCTTTTCGCCGTTCTGGTTGCGCTGGTTGTGAGATATCTGAACGCACGGCCCCGGCGAGATCGTGAGAGGAAGACCGCGCATTCGTTAGGCAAGTGCTGGCAGAGGAGCGCCGACGCTGTGGCATGACGCAGGAGTTCGTGGCCCGCGAACTCGGCGTGAGCCGCCAGGCGGTTTCGAAATGGGAGAAGGGAACGAGCGATCCGTCCACCCACAACCTCATCGCCCTTGCCGAGCTGTACGGTGTCGACGCGGCCACCCTTATCAAGTCGGTCGAGCGGAGTGGCGGTCGAGCGGCTGGCGCTTCCTCGGAGAGCTAGGCACCGCCGGCTAGCCGATTGTGCGGGCCGCGGTGCTGATCGCGGACGCGGAGGGCAGTCTTTATCGCGATCGCGATAATCGTGGAAGAATTTCTGTTGATTATCGCGATCGCGATAATCTTTCTTCTCGCCGGTGCTATTATCGCGATCGCGATAAAGACTGAAGGCAGGTGAAGGCATGGCCATTCGAAGCGCCCGGGACTTCGGAGCATCGATTCGCGATCGTCGCAAGCAACTTGGATACACGCAAGGAGAGCTCGCCGAGATGTGCGACGTGGGAACAATGTTCGTCTCTCAATTGGAGAACGGAAAGCCGACGGCCCAGCTGGACAAGGCGATTCGCGTGGCGAATATGGTCGGACTCAACATCGTTTTGCAAGAGAGAAGGTAGACCATGCGCATGAAGGTGTGGGGCGAGATATCTGGCGAGCGCCACCTCGTCGGAACCTTGGAGACGATTCCCGGACGGGAAGAGCAGTTCTCTTACGCCGAGTCCTACCTTGAAAACGAGGCCGCTCAGCCTCTCTCTGTGCTGCTGCCGCTTCGGGAAGAGCCCTTTCCGAAGCGGCAAACGAGATGTTCTTCCGCAATCTCCTTCCCGAAGGAGGCGCACTCGCCGCTGTGGCGAAGACGTTGGAAGTAAAAAGCTCGTCATATCTGAAGGTGCTGGGCGCCCTCGGCAGCGAATGCATCGGTGCTCTCATATTAGAAGGTGATGACGGCCAGAAAGAGCGCCCCTATGGCTACACGCCTCTTGAGCGAGAGGAGCTGGGGCGCGCGTTCGAAGAGGGGGCGGATGGCGTTGCCAAACTGCAAGAGGAGGCCAAACTTTCGTTGGCGGGCGCTCAATCGAAGATGGGCCTGTACGCGGACCGTTCGTCGGGGATTCTTCCGCAGTATTTTTTGCCGCAGGGAACCGCCGCATCGACGCATATCGTGAAAGCGGCGAATCGTCGGTTCGAACAGCTGAGCGAGAACGAGTATACTGCTTGCGCCTGCCGAAGCGGCCGAACTCCGTGCCCAAATGCTTTCGACACCATCGAAGAGCAGCCGCTCTTCGTTATCGGCACTTCGACCGCGTGCTGCTTCCCGAACAAGATCGGCGAGTCGATAGGGCATCCACCAGGTGCGCAGCCATCAAGGAGGACTTCTGCCAGGTGCTCGGTTTGCTGCCGGGCGCAAGCGAGAAGGAGGGAGCGCTTCGCGAAGAAGGTGCGAGACGCGCTCTACGAACGCTCCTGGGGTCCGTGCGATCTGGAGGTCTTCGCGCGCCTGCTGGGTGACGAACGCCGTCCTGGGAATTGCGACGGGCATCTCAAGAACTCACGGTGCTCGGGGCGCCGACTGGGCGTCGTTTCGCTAGCACCAATGTACGACATCGCTTCAACGGTGGTGTATGAGGGCCTCGACCGTCATATGGCCATGCGAATCGGGTCGACCAGCAAAATCGACGAAATGGGCCGGATGATTTCACGCTATGGCGAAGGGTTAGTATTTCGGTGCGCATGATGGATCGGCTCATTGAAGAAGTCTGCGAAGGCGTAAGCGATGCGGCGAATGCCGTGGCGAGCGAAACAGGACGCCTTGGGCGTGCCGCTTTCGAAATTGCAGGAGATTAGCATTCGCCCGGTGCAGATTGATCGATTGGGGTGCTCGGCGCTTGGGATGGCGCGTTGCGAGGATCAGGCCATCGAAAAGAGTGGCACAGCAAGATGGGAGATGGCGTGAGCGAAGACAAAGCTACGACGCTGACTGGCGCTGACTACACCGCCGACGATTACGACAGGGATGCCCATGTGCCGGCGGATGCGGCGCTGCGGCGGCTTGGAGGGCAACCGCACTGCGACAGGCGCTCGACCACGGCGCGACCTGTCCCGGAGCGCATCGCCGATCTGTTCGAGAGTGAGCGCCCCTTCGCCTGCGTGATTACGTGCCGACTCCCGGTGGTGCCCGAGCACATCTTCATGACCGGCTTAGGCGAGCTGTTTGTCATCCGCGTGGCCGGAAACGTCGTGGGGCCCATCGAGCTGGCCAGTGCGGTGTACGCCTGCGAGCACCTGCACACGCGGCTTCTGCTAGTGCTGGGGCACACCCACTGTGGCGCCATCAAGGCGGCCCTCGATGGGGAAGAGGGGTCGGTGGCGGCCATCACCGAGCGCATCGCTGCGGCTCTCGGCGACGTACGCGACCCCTACGAGGCCAGCGTGGCGAATGCCCGCGCCGCCGCGGCCGAACTGTCGGCGTCTCCCGAATTGGCACGCCTCGCCGCCGAGCACGACCTGGACATCCGAGTCGCCATCTACCACACCCACTGCGGCGTCGTCGATTTTTTGTGATTGAACCTGAGCCGAAGTCCCTCAGAAAAGTATGAGATTGGGGTCTGGACATTGCACGGGAATGCATAAAACTAGAGGGTTTCCCTTTCGAGAAACCCTCGTACAAAACGATCGCTCGTTTTTCGATGCTGGCTTATCATAGCAGAAATGCGGTAGAGCTTTCCGAGGATTTGGGGTTGTGCGCATATTGTTATCGCGAAGGAGCATACTGTGTCGCGTGCTATGCGCTTGTTATGACTGTGCTTGTGTTTGCGTGTCGTTCTGCTGTCGGATACCAAGATTCAATGAGGTGCCGATAAAACGAAATCCCGATTTGATCTGGTTGTTTCCGTCGTAATAGTCGATATTCTTTTTCATACGCTCGGCAAACTTTCCAAGGTCTTCTGTGCGGTGCTCTAGGACTCCGGACGAGGCTCTTTCCTTATGGAGGTAGAGCGTCGCGACAATCTGACGCAAGCGCTCATTGCTCAATTTGGAGCGGCGCTGACCGGAACCGATTGACGCAACGGAAGAAACCGCTTGAGATATGGTGTCATTGGGTCGCTTGCCGCCTGGCTTTGCTCCCATATCGTTGATGATGCAATTGTTGTGGGCGCAGGCATTGCGCAGGGAGCGAACATCTTGCAAAAGGTAGAAGTCGTTCGCCAGTGTTTTGTCCTCGAAACGCTCGCTGCAGAATTTCGTGAAGTAGTTAAAGCTGCCAAAGGAAATGACTTCCTGAAAGGCCCAGACGGGGAAACGAAAATCAGGAAAGGATGCGATAAGATCTCTGGTATAAGGGCTATTTTTGCCGCCGATTTCTGCTTCAGTCGATTGGGCGTTTTGCCGTTTGGGTGATCGTAACTTGCCAGAAATCTTGGATGATCTCGTATCCGTCCTCGTGGCACTTTTCAATATGCGTGAGCAGCATGACCTTGAATGCTCGACATCCAGCGTCAATCGCGGCATCTCATAACGAAGGAGCATATCGATGACGGAAAGGTCGACGAGCATCTTGAAGTCAAGATTCGCAAATTGCCCTTTGCGCTTGCCCTCTTCGACTCTGGCAAATCCTTGGCGATAGGATCTCAAGCGGAAGAAGTTGTTGTTCTTGGCTAGATAGGAGATCGCGTCCTTTTCGCTCATGAGGTCGAATCGGACCCCTTGGCTTCGCAGGTGCTTCACTTGTTCGTCGGGTGTCAGCCAAGGCTTGCTTTTGGGGTTCGTGCCAGCTGCGATGTGGCTGCTGCCCGACTGATGCGCTCTCGACTCACTCATGGATATGCCCCTTTGCATAGATTCACATTCAAAGTCATTATATAGCTATCGGTATGAGGCTTTATGCAAGACGGAAGATGGCGTAAAGGAGGGCAAAACTGCAAAGTTGGTGGGAGTGGGCTACATCGCCGACGACTATGACGGGGCCGCTCATGTGTCGGCAGCAAAGGCGTCGGCCATGAGGTTCTTGTCCATGACGGAGCTGGCGTTGTCGGCTTCTTCTCAAAATAATTATCGTAATAACTTGCGATAAAGTGATTGAGTGGATACACTTGGACGAGATGATTCGCAGAATGTAGGGGCGGCGTTGGAAGGCAGGGGAGAAGATTGTTCAGCGAGCTTGCCGTAGCCTACTTGTTTTTCGGGGGAACGGGGGCGGGCGCCTGTGTCGTTATGGGCGTATTGGAATGCGCCAATATCGGTCGCTACAGTGCAAGATCGAGCCATTGGGTCGCAAAGGAATCGCCGCCTCGCCTGGTTCTTTGGTTGCGAAAGAACCTGCGAGTGCCCCACGAGCTTTTGTCC
>JBKTHK010000084.1:0-5405 GCA_047240885.1 Slackia sp.
TAGTTTTTCCAGGTCAAGTCTTTGAATCCCGCTTAGCGCAGCATGGCGGCGTTATCTTTCTGACACGGGAACGCCTTGATGGAGTCGGCCAGATAGACGAAGCTTGGCGCATCGCGGGTGAAAAGCCAGCCCCAGAAAGGAATCATGACCTTCAGATAAACGTGATATAGCGCGCGCCAGAGCGCATTCGGCGGGGTGGAAAACTCGAGGCAGGCGAACGTACCGCCCGGTTTAAGCACGCGGTGCACTTCGGAAAGGGCCTTCATGCGATCGGGGATGTTGCGAATGCCGTAGGCCATGGTAACCGCATCGTAGGAATTGTCGGCATAGGGGACGTTTTGAGCGTCCACCACTTCGAAATCGAAGGGAACGCCGCAGTTCTCTCCGCCTTGAGACGCTCCTTGGCCACGTCGAGCATTTCAGGCACGAAGTCAGTAAGCTGAATGTGTGCCGGAGGGGTGCGATGTGCGGCCATGTAGCTTACGTCGCCCGTGCCGCCCGCCAAATCGAGCAAGTCGGATTCGGGGGTGAGATTGGCTGCGTCGACCGTTTTGCGCAGACAGCCTTTGTAGAGCCCGAAGCTCGAGAAGGCGTTGAATTTCTTGTACTGTTCGGCGATGGTTCCGAATATGTGCTGCACGCGTTCTTCCGAAAGGGCCGCTTCGGCTTCCCTTCCTGTCGCGGTGTCTACCGTGTGGTGGCTGGTTTCAGTCATGAATCTTCCGTCGTTTAGTTAGTGATTTTGGTCGGCGAATACAATCCGCTCTTCGATTTTTCTAAGTTCTCAGTATAGCCTAAAGCCGATGCGCTATTATGTCCGCATGCTATTGTGTGCTGAACATATCATCCCCGTCACGCAGCCTCCTATCGACGATGGCGCGGTTTTGGTGCGCGACGGGCGCATCGTTGAAATAGGCGGTGCCCAACGTATGAAATCCCGCTACCCCGAAGAGGAGGTACGCGATTTCGGCCGTGCAGCCATCATGCCTGGTTTCGTGGACTGTCATACGCATCTCGAATACACGGCATTGCGCGGTATTGTCCACGATGTCCCGTATGCCGAATGGCTTGCTCACGAACATGCCAAGGCGGACATGATGACGCGCGACGATCGCTACGATTCCGCATTGCTCGGCGGCATGGAAATGCTCTCGGGCGGCGTCACCACAGTTGCCGACTTCACGGGCACGGGCGCTTCGCGAGAGGCGGTGCGCGATCTGGGTCTGCGCTCCGTGATCTATCGCAGCGTCGGCGTTCCTGAGAAATCCAAGGTGGATAGCACCATTGCGGAGGCCATAGAAGACATTCGTGCTTGGGAGAAAGACTCGGATGCCGATCTTACGCGTATCGGCATTGCTCCGAAGGCTCTTCATGCATGTCATCCTACGGTATTTCGTAAGGTGAACCAGGTTGCCGAAGAAATGAATCTTCCTGTCGCTATGCATGTTGCCGGCAGCTACGAGGAATACCAGTACATCAAAAACGGCTCCACGCCCCTTTCGGTGCGCGGCATTGATGCGGGGGACGACAGCCTGACCGACCGCCCCATGTGGCTTCCCACGGGGGTTACGCCGGTCAATTATGCGCTGAACTGGGATGCGTTCCGCAGCAAAGACGTTCTTGCCGTGCATTGCGTCCATGTTGATGACGATGACATTGCCAAGTTGAAGGAATACGACGTCGCTATTGCCGTCTGCACGCGATGCAACGCGCAGCTCGGCATGGGCCTTGCCCCTCTGCAGCAGTTCTTGCAGGCGGGCATCCGCGTTGGTCTTGGCACCGATTCCCCGGCGGCAACGGATACGTCCGACATGTTCACGGAAATGCGCCTTGCAACGCTCATTCATCGCGCGGTCGATCGCAGCGATTTCTTGAGTGCCTCTACCATGCTTGAGCTTGCCACCATCGGCGGTGCGCGAGCCCTTCGCATGGAAGATGAAATCGGCAGCCTTGAGCCCGGCAAGCGTGCGGATGTAATTGCCGTCGATCTTTCCGGCTCTCGTCAGACCCCTCTTGTCGATCCCATCACGGCGGTTGTCACGGGCGCCGCAGCTGCAGACGTTGTATTCACCATGGTGGAGGGCAGCGTCTTGTACGAGCGCGGTGGCATCTGGAACCTCAAGGTCGATCCCGCCGAGGTTGCGCAGCGCGGCATTCATATTCGTGGAAAGCTGAGAGATTAGCATGGGACAGAAAATGACGGCCAAACAACGCGCCGCGCAGGTTGAAGCTGCCCGCAAGCGCGAAGAGGCCGAGCGTAAACGCAGGAGCGCGCCGCCCGCACGAAGAAGATTTTCACGGTTGTGGTGTGTATCATCCTCGTTCTGGCTCTGGGTATTCCCACAGTCGCCATTATGGCGATGGGTGGGGCGTCGTAGAGCTCGTCTATAGCATTTTTGTAAACCCCGCTTTGTCTCAAGGCGGTTTTCGCGTATGATTGCGCGTGTTCAAGGCGACAATCATGTCAGAACGCATGTCGAAAGGAGCCTCATGGCATTTCGGTCTTCGATAGCCGCTGCATTGGGGAAAAGTGCCCACTGGGCGGGGGAAACGTTTATGCATCGTTCGCCGGGCAACCTGCCCGGGGTTCTTGCCATGAAGGCGGCGCCGCTTGTGCTGTGCGATTTGGCAAAGAAGGTCGATACGGTCGTGGTGGTATCGGGGACCAACGGCAAGACCACCACAACAAACCTCGTTGCCGACTGCTTGGCGAAAGCCGGTCGTCCTTTGCACTGTAATCGTGACGGCAATAATCTCGAGTCTGGCGTTGTGACCGCCTTGCTCGTTCGTCCTGAAATGCAGCATGCTCAAGGCTGCCAGGAACAACCCGTCGCTTGTTTCGAATGCGACGAGCTTTATACGAAATATGTTCTGCCCCGCGTGAAGCCACGCTTTTTCATGCTGCTCAACCTGTTTCGCGACCAGCTCGACCGCGTCGGAGAGATTGACAACGTGCAGCAAACTATCGCGCGTGCGCTGGAGGCAACGCCCGATACCGTCTTTCTCTATAACGGCGACGATCCCCTGTGCGCATCCATTGCCGATCGCATTCCCAACGAATCAATGGCGTTCGGCATTGCTTGCGATATGAAGCTTGACGGCGATCGCATAAGCGACAGCCGCTTTTGTCAAAAGTGCGGAGCGGCGCTCGAATACGAATACGTGCACTACGGTCAGCTCGGCGCGTATCGCTGTCCTGGGTGCGGATGGCGGCGTCCGGAGCTTTCGTTCGCGGCGGAGCATGTGCGCATGGAAGAAGACGGGCTTGTTTTCGATATAGACGGGCATGAGGTTCGTACGGGCCAAATGGGCACATACATGATTTACAACACGCTTGCGGCGTATGCGGCGTCGAAGGTCTCCGGCCTGGTTGGGTTCGACCAGTTCGAACAGGCGGTTGAGGCGTATCGCCCCACGAACGGCCGTTTGCAAACGTTTACGCTTGGGGACCGCTCGGTCATGACCAATCTTGCCAAAAATCCTACGGGGTTCAACCAGAATATTCGCATTGTCTTGAATGAGGGCGGGCATGTTCTTGCGCTTTTCGTAAATGACGAAGAGGCTGATGGCATCGACGTGTCGTGGTTCTGGGATATCGATTTCGAGCGATGGTTCGGAAATCGAGGGGCTGCAGGCCTTCGTTGGCGGTTCGCGCGCCAACGACATGCAGGTTCGTTTGAAATACGCCGGAATCAAGGCGGATATCGTAAAGAATGCGGCCGACGTGCTCGAGCGAACCGAAGCAGGAGACGGCAAGGTGTACGTTATCGCGAACTACACGGCACTGCCCCCGCTTCGCCGAGAGCTCGAGGCTATGCAGAAAGAATGGGAGGACTAGTCGTGAAACCATTGAACATCGTGCACCTCTTCCCAGAGCTTTTGAACCTTTACGGCGACGGCGGCAACGTCATGACGCTTCGTCGTCGTTGCGAGTGGCGCAACATTCCCGTGCAGGTGACTGAGGTGGGGATGGGCGATTCCATTGACTTCTCTTCTGCCGATATCGTTTTCATCGGCGGCGGTGCCGATCGCGAGCAGCTCATTGTGAAAGATGCCATGATGAGCCGCAAGGCCGACCTCTCTTCCTACGTTGCCGATGCCGGCGTGCTTTTGGCCGTATGCGGAGGGTATCAGTTCCTGGGTCACCATTACGCCATGGACGACGTGGTGGTGGATGGCCTGGGAATCGTCGATATGGAGACCGTGCGGGGCGAGGGTCGTCTGATTGGAAACGCCATTGTGAAAAGCGACATTTCCGACATCCCCGTAGTCGGCTTCGAGAACCACGGGGGCCGCACCACGCTCGGATCGGGCGTTGCTCCTTTCGGGCGGGTGCTCGCGCAGACGCGCGGCAACAATGGCGAAGACGGAGGGGAGGGCGTTCATCAGGGCAACTTGATCGGGACATATCTCCATGGTCCGCTTTTGCCCAAAAACCCCCAGGTCGCAGACCACCTGATTTCTCGTGCCCTCGAACGTCGCGGCGATTCTGCGGAGCTTGCGCCGCTTGACGATGCGGTCGAGCTCGAGGCGAATCGCATTATGCTTCAGCGTCTAGGCGTTTCCTAGTGTGCAGTAAGGAGGCTCCGTGGGGCCTCCTTTTTGGATGCGAGATGGTTTTAACGCAGGAGAAACAAGCGTCTCCTCGTTAACATGCTATGCTTTTACTTTAGCGCAGTGGAGTGTTTCCGATGCGTGCGATTTTCATGGCACAAGGCTCGGCATCGTCCGGCCTTTTTCGGCGCCTCGGCCTCTACGCGCGACCGCAGTGGGAAGGATGCTTTCTATGATCGATACCAAGCAGTATGTCATCAAGCAGATCGAAGAGCGCGACATCCGCTTTCTTCGTCTTTGGTTCGTCGACATTCTGGGAAACCTCAAGAACATAGCTATTACCCCATCGGATATCGACACGGCATTCGAAGAGGGCATCGGATTCGATGGGTCGTCTATCGACGGGCTTGCGTGCGTCCAGGACAGCGACATGCTGGCTCATCCCGAACCTTCCACATTCCAGGTGCTTCCTTGGCGCCCGAGCAATAATGGCGTTGCACGCATGTTCTGCGACATCTACACGCCTGACGGCGAGCCTGCTCGTGCCGATTCCCGCCATATCCTCATGAAGATGCTGAAAAAGGCCTCGAGCCTTGGGTATGCAGTCAACGTCGGCACGGCCGTGGAGTATTTCTGCTTCAAGGATTCGACGTCTCCCGACCCGATCGATAGGGGAGGTTATTTCGACCTGGCGCCGCTTGATAATGCGGCCGATCTTCGTCGTGATACGGTTCTGACGCTTGAACAGATGGGCATTCCTGTCGAATATTCCCACCATGAAGCGGCTCCGGCGCAGCAGGAGATAGATCTGCGCTACTGCGACGCCCTTGCGGCGGCCGATGCTGTGATAA
>JBKTHK010000085.1:0-5330 GCA_047240885.1 Slackia sp.
CGGTAGCCCTTTCCTCGGTCGGCCTGTTCACCTTGTCCTTCGGCCTGGCAGAGCTTACGGCGAACACCCTAGTCGCTTTGGCCTCGCTTGCCGCTGCGGTTCTGTGCATCGTCGTTTTCATCCTGCGACAGCTGCGCTGCGCCCATCCCCTGATCGACCTCGCGCCCGCGAAGAGCATCACGTTCTGGCCCACGCTCGTGCTCGTCACCATCACCATGATGTCGACGTTTTCCATGAGCGTGCTGCTGCCGCTGTACTTCGAAGGAGCGTCGGCACCACCGCTTCGCAGGCGTCATCATGCTCACTCCTGTGCTACCAACACCTCATCACGCTTCTAGGCGGACGTATCATGGACAAACGCGGTGAATGGCCCTTCTTCCTGCCGGAGCCCATCGCGACCGTCGGATTCGCGATCATGGCTGCGCCCTGTCGCTTTTCCTCGCCGCGATGTCGTAATCCACCTCGCATTCTCCGGCATCGGCCTGGTCTTTCCCCTCGCAGACGGCAGGCCTCGCACGCTTCCGCCTGAGCAGCACCCCTTCGGCGTAGCCCTTCCACCACGTTCGTGCAGATTGCCGCCGCATCGCCCCCGCTTTACACGGCATTTCGCATCGGCGCACGGATGCGCCGCCAGCGGCGATTCCAGATTCCAACCGCGCAGGCTTCTAAACGCCATGATGGTCGCAACCCTGCGGCCTCCCCGATTCGCCGTCGCGTTCACCACGCCCGCGCCGGCGAAACGCTCGCAGACGAAAATATCACTGCCATGCGCGCGGCGAAAGAGAACGCCGGCCGCTCGCGCCGCAGCAGCGTCGCACCCGAGCCTACCGCCGGCATGGTCTCCGAAGAACTCGCTGGCATCGTCGAGACAACCCCCATACGCTTCCTGCAAGGCCTCGGTCGCCTTCGCCATGGAGCAGTTTGCCGAACGAATCGTTGGCGGCATGCCCGTCGTAGACGAGCACGGCGCGGCGGGATATTTCGACGGAGACATCATTCGCTACCCGCTGACAAGAACTCTTCATGAACACGTACTGCCATAGCGCTTGCCGACGGAAGCACCTTTCGACGACCGCCCGCGCGAGCTTTATCCCTGCCCGTCAAGACCGTGGCGACCGACAAGCTGGTCTTTCTTCCCTATGACGCCACGCTGCAAGACGCCTGCACGCTTCTTGCCCAGCACAAGCTGAAGAAGGTCCCCGTCGTGCGCAACGGAGCCATCGTGGGAACCGTAAACCGCTCCACCATCATCCACTACGCCATGGAGCGCGCTGCGGGCATCATGGATCGCCCATAGCGAACACCTGCGGAAAAGACGCATTCAACGGCAATCGTCCAAGGAGAAGGGCTGCCGCACCCAAACAGTGCGGCAGCCCTTTCTGCTCCTAAGCAGCCAGACGCTCTTCGGGCTTCGACGCTTCCTGCGCCGAAGCACCCGCCACAACGCCCATGCGCGCCGCTTGCTCCCTCTTGCGCTCTCGGCGCGCGATCGCGGCATACAGGCCCACGCCAACCGCTGCAAACCCCGCCGTCAAAACAACCACCACGGCGCTCGCCGCCCAATCGCCCGAAGCGGCAAAACCCGCGGCCATCGTCGAAGAGACGATGGAGGGAATGCGTCCCACCGTGGTAATCAGGGCGATGCGCCATACAGGACACCTCGTCAGACCCGCCACATAGGTCATCACATCTTTCGGAGTTCCCGGAATAAGGAAGCACACGAACATAAGCAGTTCGAAACGGGCGGAATCCTGCAGCCATTTCATGGATTCTATCTTCTCGCGCGAGAAGAACAGCTCTACCGCCTTCATGCCCAACGTGCGCACCAGCGTCACCACGATGAACGTGCCCACCAAGCCAGCCGCCATGCACAGCGCCGTGCCCTCCCAGAATCCGAAGATATAGCCCGCTCCCAGCTCGAGCGGCTCGCCCGGAAGCACCGCCGCCACGATCTGCACCACGATCAGGGCCACCATGGCAAGAGGAGCGAAGGCCCCCTGAGCGTCCACCCATGCACGAAGACGCTCACCATCGGCGAAAAACGCGAAGAGGTCGGGGCCGTAGAGAACAAGGGGGACCGCCACGGCCAGCAAGGCTGCGCATGCTGCCGCTCCAAGAATGACATGCCTCTTTTCGATCGTGCGCTTTTCCGATTCTTTCCGCTTCATTGCCGAGACCTTTCAGTTCCGCCGCAAGGGCCGGGTTTTCCTGATACCGAAAAGTCTAGAAAGCGAATATCAACTCAACGTCAACGAAAGCAACGGCACGCTGACGAACCGTCAAGCAGGCACAACGCTATTCGTCCGCTAGCGGCGCTCCCACAAACGCCTCTACCACAGCACCTCCCGATTCCGCGTTCGACAGCCTCACGCCGCCGCCGTGCTTCTCGCACAGCTCTGCACAGATGTTGAGGCCCAGGCCGAAATGGACGGAATCTTCGCGACGCTTCTCGGAAGCCTCGCGCCAGAAGGGCTCGCAGCCGTGGGCAAGCGCGTCGTCGGCAAAGCCGGGGCCGTCGTCGGAAACACGCACCGTAAGAACCCCTTCTTCCCATTCGCACGCGAGGCTCACCTTGGAGCCCGCATAACGCAGCGCGTTCGACAGGGCGTTTTCCACCACGCGCGACAGCGCGATATCGTCGAAGCTCGCAAAGCGAGGCAGGCCTTTCGCCTTCGCTTCGAAGCCCTTCCCTGCGGCACGCGCCAAATCAGACGCTTCGGCCGCCGTGCGCACGAACCACACGCCCACGTTGCCTGCATGCGGCGCGACCGAGCATTCGTCCATATCCACCAGGTCTTTCATCGATTCGACGTAGCGCTGCAAGCGCTCGGTCTGACGGGTCATGGCGCTTGAAGCCTCGGCGAGCTGTTCGGCGTCCACCAGGCCTTCGGGCGCGAAAGTGGACAGCATCTCGGCGCGCCCTTTGAGCACCGTGAGCGGCGTGCGATCGTGGGCGAACGCCGCGTTGACCTTGCGGCGATTCTCGGCCATGCGCCACATGGCCTTGTTGTTGCGCTCGAGAGCGTCGCGCATCGTTTCGAACGAGGCGCACAGGCGGTCGAGCTCGCTTCGAGACCCTTCGGGAGGCGCGGGCATAGAAACCGAGAGGTCTCCTTCGGCAATGCGGCGCGCTGCTTCGTCCATTTCCTGAATTGGACGCTGAAGCTTTCGCTTGTAAAAGGCGTGGCTTGCCAGGATGAAGCACACTCCGAACACGATCGGAACCACCGCAATAATCAAGAGGTTTAGAACCTGATAAGCCGAACCCGTCGTCGGAACGTAGACGTAATACCCCACGAGAGACACAGCCGGGCGGTTTCCGTCGGAATCAGACGGAAGCTGCGTTTCCAATGCGACCACGTTGCCTCGCTGGGCGTTGGCCGCCGCATCATAGGCGGGAAGCTCGTCGAGAGGGATGCTCGTATCGCGCGCTTCCCCTTGGTCGGCGATTCGCTCATCCATATCGTGAACCACAACCCCTTCGATCCCCTTGGACATGTCATCCAAAGGAATGACATAACGCGATTCCGACTTGCTCAGGCGGCTTTCTATATACAAGGACACCCCTTCGACGACGATGGGTTCGTCGCCATCGGCGTAGTTCGTGAACTCGCCCTCAGTCGCTTCGTACCAGCTCATATCCTCGGCTTTGACAAGAGCGTTCTCCTCCTCGTCATAGATATACAGCCCGGGATAAACCCTGCTGCCGTTGAAGAGCACGTCTTCCGATAGCGAGGCGAGCGCCATGCTCGCGACCGCAGAAATGGCAAACGCCGCAAGGGCCCCAATAAGCGAATAGAAGAAAAAGGCGCTTTTCACCGAGCACGCGTCCAGATAGGCACGGACGCTTCGTACGGGATGACGCACAAATGCGAAGACGCGCTTCTTCCTAGACGGACGATCGCCGGCCTGCGACCGTGCCTCTTCTAGCTCTGCCATGTATAGCCCACTCCCCAGACCGTCTTGATGTAGTCCTTTTCGGCACCGGCCGTCGCAAGTGCCCGCCGGAGGCGGCGCACGTGCTCTGTCACCACGGACGAATCGCCTTCGGCGCCCCAGACCCGCTCGTATATCATGTCGCGATCGAACACCTGCCCCGCATGCTTGGACAGCAGCGTGCAGATCTCGTACTCCTTGCGCGCCAGCTGCACCTGCTTGCCGCGAACGCGCACCGTCATGGCCGCGTAGTCTATGGAAAGCGCGTCGTCTATGCGCACGGCGCTCGCCCTCTTAGCACGCTCTCCCCTTGCCAGCTGGGCTTTTACCCGGGCACCGAGCACTTCGAGCGAAAACGGCTTGGTCACGTAATCATCCGCGCCGGCGGCAAAGCCGTCGATGGCGTCGGCGTCTTCTACGCGCGCCGTCAAAAACATGATCGGACAGGAGTGGACGTCGCGCAGCATGCGACATATCGAGAAGCCGTCTATGTCGGGAAGGCCGACGTCGAGAAGGATGACATCGGGCGAACGCTTCGCCTTCTCGAGCGCCGACGCGCCGTCGAATGCGACCGTGGCAAGATAGCCCGACATCTCGAAATAGCTCTTGAGCATGTCGGCAATGTCGCGCTCGTCATCGACGATCAAAACGAGCGGCTTTTTCTCTGCGTCCACCGTGAAATCCACCTTCCGTCCTCTTCCTAGGCGCGAGACGCGGGCACGCATCGCACATCGCACATCGCACATCGCACATCGCACATCGCACATCGCACATCGACACGATACCGCCCAATTCTCAACTTTTCATCTACAAGGCCCCAATAAGGAACAGCGGGCCGCACGATTGCAAATGCACCCTCTGCATTTCCGCATTTTATGCGTTGACATATGAGCATATGTTCATATAATAGCGATATCAGATGTATGAGCATATGTTCATATGAATGGAGCTAATATGTTAGGCAATGAATTCCCGCAGGATTCCACCGCGAAGCAGGACGCCTCCTCTTCAGCGCACGCCTGCTGCGCATCTTCGGAGCATGCGAATGGCATTGAAAGCATGCCTGAAGAAGAGCTGCTGTACGACCTCGCCGACTTATTCAAGGTATTCAGCGACACCACCCGCATCAAGATTCTGTATGCGCTCATGACCGATGAGCTCAGCGTGAACGAAATCGCCGAGACCATAGGCGCATCCCAATCGGCCGTCTCGCACCAGCTGCGCATCCTCAAGCAGGCGCACCTCGTGAAATTCCGCCGAAACGGCCGCAGCGTCTGCTACTCGCTCGCGGACGACCACGTTCTGACCATTCTCGACCAGGGTCTTTCCCATATCTGCGAATAAGGCCTTCGGATCGCTGCCCCATGCAAACCGTCGCACAACGCGGCCGAAAG
>JBKTHK010000086.1:0-5169 GCA_047240885.1 Slackia sp.
GTGGAAAGCGAGCGCGTGCGCGATGTCGCGGATTATTACAGCCTGACGGAATACGAACTTGCAACGCTTGAGACAGGACGCGTCAACAAAGAGGGTGAGCCTATTCATCTGGGGTCGACCATTGCTGCGAAGCTCATTGCGTCGATTGAGACATCGAAGAAGCGTCCGCTTGCCCGTGTGCTGTTCGGCCTGGGCATTCGTCATGTCGGCAAGACCACGGGCGAGCAGCTTGCGTCGGCGTTTCCGTCCATGGCTGCGCTGATGGAAGCAACCGAAGAGCAGCTTGCTGAAGTGGACGGCATCGGCGGCGTCATTGCGCAGAGTATCCGGGCGTTTTTCGCTAACAAGGACAACTGCGAGGTCATTCGTCGTCTTGAGCGCATGGGGGTTACCATGGAGGACGCCACGGTGGGCGAGGAAGTGCCGCAGACCCTTGCGGGAATCACCTTCGTCCTGACGGGATCGCTTGTGGAAAGCGGCATGACGCGCGATGAGGCCGGGGCGCGCTTGAAGGCCATGGGTGCGAAGGTTTCGGGCAGCGTTTCCAAGAAGACGGGATACGTGGTTGCCGGGGAAGCTGCGGGAAGCAAATACGACAAGGCGATCGCTCTTGGCGTGCCCGTGCTTACCGAGGCCGATCTGCTTCGTTTGCTTGAGGCCGGTTCGCTTGAGGCTGCCGGAATTGCGGCGCGTACGCAGGAGTGATTCCACGAGGGGTTTTACGAATGGCGTTGGCAGCCCATTCGTTCGGAGCAATCCGTTCCGCGCCTGGCATGCTGCGCTATACTACGCATTTGAAGCAAGTTGACCGCATAGGCACGATGGGAGTGGGTATGCCATGCAAGACAGGTTGAGCGCATATGACGAGAAGGTTCTTCGCCGACTGATTCAGCTGGAAACCGCTCGTCGTCAAGAACGAAAGCAGGGCCCGCTTGCGTTCGTGAAGCGCGACACCGAAGCCGGTTCTGCCATGCGTCGCCTTGACCAGATGGGCATGATCGGAGCCATGTACAAGGATAACAATCCCTATGTGGTCGAGGTTTTGGCAAAAGGGTATTCGTATCTCGGCATAGTGGACGAAGAACGAGCCGAGGTCCTTCGCATCGAGCGTCACCGAAAAGAAGACCGTCGTCATGATTGGCTCGTGAGCGTGTTCACGGTTCTCGTAGCCATGGTCGGCGTCATTGCGGGATTTCTCATCGGCAAGTTCGTCTAGGGTTGTGCGGCTCTCTTACGCAAACAGGTCGAATAGCACTTTCGCAAAAAGCAGCCCCAGCACCACGATGACGATGGGCCTTACGATCTTCGTTCCGTCTTTCATGACCATTCCTGCGCCAAGATAATTGCCCGCGATACTGAATACGGCTGCCGTCAAGCCCAGCCCGATCCATACGACGCCGTGCATGAGGAACGTGATGAGTGCGGCGATGTTCGAGGCAAGGTTGGCAACCTTTACTTCGCCCGATGCCTCTTTCACGGGAAGCTTTGCTGCGGCCGTGAAGGCTATGAGCATGAATGTCCCGGTTCCTGGTCCGTAAAACCCGTCATATGCTCCTATCAAAACGGAACGGCGGTAACGATGGCATATTGCTTGCGGGGCGAGATGGAAACGTCTTCGGGAACGTCCACAGCACGTTTTCGCAAGACGGCGAAGGCCACGAGGCAGGGCCACGATAAGCAGCATCTCGAGACGTTGTCGGGCGTGAGCATGGCGAGTTTGGCTCCGATGGCCGATCCGCCAAGGCCCCGAGCGCTGCGGGCACGGCCAGGCGCAGCGATGTAGCCCCCTTTCGCCATGCGTGCCGTGGCGACAATGGTCCCTACCGACGAGCTTGTTCGTTCCGAGGGCGGCTGCGCGGAAGCCCGGTAAGGTACGAAGTCAGGAGATGAGGCCTCCGCCGCCGGCGATGGTCGACGAGACCTGCGGGAAAACGAGCGGGCAGACGATGAGCGTAATGGGATCCATGGAAACCTTGTCTAGAGGTGGCGGGTGTGCGAGTCCACGGGATTATAATACGAACCTAAGCGCTTGCGCGGCTTCGGATGTCCAACGATGGCTGCGGGCCGCAACACTTCGGCGTGGGCGTTGCAGTTTGCAGCGCCGACGGCAAGGCCGGGCTTGAGCATGCGCGCATTGCCGCAAGACGATGCGTCGGAGGAGGAATATCATGGCCAATACGGCAAAGAAAAAACTCGGCATCATAGGCGGATTGGGCCCGGCTGCAACGGCGAGTCTCTTTATGCGCATCATCGATCATACGGATGCGAAAACCGATCAGGACCACCTTGATATAACAATCCTGAATCGCCCCCAGATTCCTGACAGGACGGCTTTTATCCTGGGGAAAAGCGAAGAATCCTATATTCCCGCCGTGCGAGAAGCGGCTTTCGAGCTGGAGCGCATGGGTTGCGAAGTTATTTGTATGCCTTGTGTCACGGGTCACTATAAAAGCGAAGAGACATTCGGAGGCCTTACCAGCGCCCATGTTGTCCATATGCCGCTTGAGGCGGCGCGCTATTTGGTCCGTGAGGGCAAACAGGTGGTGGGCGTTATGGCTACGGACGGAACGGGCCGTGCGGGCGTGCTCCAGAAGGCGCTTGAGGCCGAGGGGTTGCAGCCTGTCTTCCCCGACGAGGACAACCAGGCGAAGGTTATGAGCATCATCTATGATGATGTCAAAGCAGGCCTTCCTGCCGATATGCAGGCTTTCGACGAAGTATGCGCGCATCTGCGTAGCCGCGGATGCGACAGCGTTTTGCTTGGCTGCACGGAGCTTTCGGTTATCGACGCCCCGGAGGAGGCGCGCGGTATGATGGTCGTAGACGCTCTCGAGGTGCTTGCCTTGCGCGCCGTCGAGGAATGCGGCGCTGCCGTGAAGTAGCCTTTGCCAAGATGGTGACGGCGCGCGTCCTGGCAACCCCCGGATGATTGTCGGAGGAGCGTGGCTGTTTCGGTTCTGCCTTCCGGAACGTGTCGTAAAACGTTCGCTGCATTCTATGGGTAAATCTTCCGTATACTCCATCGTGATGGAGTATAATGCCCAGTGCTACATCGTACTAAAGCGCGTTGCGCACGAAAGGAGCACCGACCATGGCAATAGAGGAAGCGAAGTATATCTGGAAGAACGGCGAGCTGGTTCCCTGGGCGGAATGTACCACTCATGTGCTCACCCACTCTCTCCATTACGGGTCCGCCGTGTTCGAAGGCATGCGTTGCTACTATAACGAAGAAACCGATGCAAGCTACGTCTTCCGTCTTCAAGAGCATATGGAGCGTCTTATTCGTTCCGCAAAAATTTGCATGACCGAAGTTCCTTACACTGCGGACGAGCTGGTCGCAGCGACGCTCGAGCTCATCAAAGCATGCGAGCTAAAGAGCTGCTACGTTCGCCCGCTGGTGTATCGCGGATATGGGCAGATGGGCGTCGATCCCACGGGCGCTCCCGTCGATGTTATCATCGCGTGCTGGCCGTGGGGCGCATATCTTGGCGCAGATGCCTTGGAGAAGGGCATCAAAGCCGGTGTTTCTTCGTGGCGCCAGCGTTCGAACAACGCCATTCCGCCTCAGATGAAGTCTTCCGCATCGTATATGAACTCCATTCTCGCCAAGTTGGAGGCAAAGGCCCACGGCTATTCCGAGGCTGTCATGCTCAACGAAGACGGCTACGTTTGCGAGGGCACGGGTGAGAACCTCTTCATCGTGCGCGATGGCGTTCTTTCCACACCTCCTGTCGCCGAAGGCTTGCTTGAGGGTATCACGCGTGACACCATCCTGAATCTTGCAATGGATCTTGATATTCCCGTGGTCGAGGAGCGCCTTGTTCGCACCGATCTCTACGGAGCGGACGAGGTTTTCTTCACCGGCTCCGCTGCCGAAGTGACCCCTGTCGCCTCCGTTGACGATCGCGAGATCGGCGGTCGCGGCCCCATCACCAAGGCCCTCCAGGACCGTTTCTTCGAAATGACGGCGGGCAAGCTTCCTGAATACAGTGACTGGCTGTACGAAGTCAAATAAAGCTCCGAAGATGCGCCATTGCTGCGCGGCAACGCTTGGCAGCTTGTTCTTGTCACTTCCTTTCGAGGATCGCACGTTCTTCGCCTCATTGCTGCTATGCTTGAAAGGCCTCGGTTTCCGAGGCCTTTCGCATGGAAGGACGCATTATGGCAATCATCACGCACCCTACCCGCATCTTCGATCTGCACTGCGATACCCTCGATCGGCTGGCGCTTCACAACGCCATTCCCGAAGCAGGATTCATGGCCGAAGACTCTCTCGTTCCCGCACATCGTATGAGCTCGCTGGCTGATAATGACGCACATATAGACTTGACGCGCATGTCTCGCGCCCAGTATGCATGGTGTCAGTGCTTCGCCGCTTTCATCCCTGACGGCCTTGGCGAGCAGGGGTCTTTGCGGGTGTTCAATACGGTGTATTCCTATTTCAAAGAACAGCTCGTCCAGCATGCAGGGTTGATCGAGCAAGTCATGGACGCACGCGACATTCGCCGTATCGTGGACGAGGGGCGTTGCGCTGCCATGTTCACGGTCGAGGGCGGGTCGTTTTTAGGCGAGGAGCTCGACCGGGTTTACGAAGCCGCTGATCTTGGCGTGAAAATGATTACCTTGACCTGGAACGATAAGAACGCCATCGCTTCTGGCAACAAGACGACTGACGGGCTTTCATTTTTCGGACGTGATGTCGTGCGCACCATGGAGAAGCGCCGTGTCGTCGTTGACGTATCGCATCTCAACGACCGCAGCTTCTGGGAGGTTCTCGAGGTGGCCGAGCGACCGCTTGCCGCGTCTCACTCAAAGTCCCTCAAAAACTGCGCTCATCCGCGCAATCTGACCTATGACCAGTTCAGGGCCATCGTAGAGCGCGGCGGCCTAGTCGGACTGAACTACTGCAAGCGCTTCCTGAGCGAAGCTGGCTATGTGACGCATGATGATGTGCTTCGTCACGTAGACCACCTTCTCGAGCTTGGCGGAGAGCGCGTTCTGGCTCTGGGAAGCGATTACGACGGTTGCGATGTCCCCGAATGGCTTTGCCCGGCGGAGAAGGTGGGCAATCTCTACGACCTTCTCTCTCGAGAATTTGGGCAAGATATTGCCGACGCTATCTGCTTTGAAAACGCATGCGCGTTCTTTGAACGCAATGTGCAAAGATAG
>JBKTHK010000087.1:0-5061 GCA_047240885.1 Slackia sp.
GACGGGAACTGCGGCGTGCTCGATACGAACGACAACCCCATTCCCGGTCTGTTTGCTTGCGGCAATGCCAGCGGCAGCTTCTTTTCCGGGAACTATCCGCGCCATATTCCCGGTACATCGATTGGGCGAGCGATCACATTCGGATACGTTGCGGCCGAAAGCGCGATGAACGGCGTGATCGGGCAGGGGCCGAAGCTTGACGGCAATGCCCCCGAGTTGACCGCCTATACGGAAGGCCCTGCGATCGACGAGGCTCAGCGCGAATCGTTCGCGAACCTTGGCGACTGGGATCCTTACAATCCGGTGCATGGAAGCAGTCTGGCATACACGCCCGAACAGCTCGGGGGCATTCCTGACGCGTGCGACAATTGCCACACTTACGCCACCGGCTCGGACACGGTGGGAACCGGCATGACTTGGAAGGCTCAATCCTAGCATTGCCGTTATGGTCGGCCCGGTCAGGCCGTTCGGGGCTACTGAAGCTGAGATGTATCGAGGGTCGTTTCCGCGCGATTTACTAATGAGAGTTCGGGCACGGCGACTTTATTCTAGTCGCCGATGTCTTGAGGAATAGGGCGCATGCGACAGCCTACATGCATGCGCCTTGCTCCTTGGCCGAATGGGATGCGTGTGATGAAGAAAGCGCGCAGATTGTGGCTGAGCATCCTATTGGTTTAAGGAAAAATCGCTATCGCATGCTAAAGTACGGCATCTTGGTCTAGAATGACGCTGTGATTTCATTCGTAGAACATATCGATATGCAACCTGCTTCGCGCGTCGTTTTGGGCATGAGCGGAGGGGTCGATTCTTCCGTGGCTGCGCGGCTGCTGATGGATGCGGGTTTCGACGTGGTCGGCGTGACGTGCATCTTCGTCGATGACGAAAACGCGCGTCAGGCGGCCGAGGATGCGCGTGTAGTGGCCGAAAAGCTCGGCATATCGCATGTGCTGAAAGATTGCACGCATCGTTTCGCCTGCAATGTGGGAGTTGATTCCTTCGTCGAAGAGTACGCGTCGGGTCGCACGCCTAGTCCATGCGTCGTCTGCAATCGTTCGTGCAAGATACCTCGTTAATCAGAAGCCGACGAGTTGGGATGCGGCTTCGCCGTGGGCCATTACGCGCGTATCGTCCGACAGGACGGGCGTCTTGCCGTAGCGTTCGGCTTTTGCGCTGAAAGATCAGTCTTACATGCTTTCGATGCTATCGCAGGAGCAGCTTGCTCGTTTGGTGCTTCCCCTCGGCACTCTGACCGAAGGAAAAGCGCGCGTGCGCGAGCTCGCGGCGCAGTGGGGCCTTCCCGTGGCTTCGAAGTCGGATAGCCAGGACATCTGCTTTATTCACGGCTCTCATTTGGATTTTCTTGCCGATCGGGGCATTGCCGAGCATCCAGGCGACATCGTGACGAGCGATGGTCGCGTGGTAGGGAGACACAAGGGTTTGCATCGCTACACTATCGGACAGCGAAAAGGCCTTGATATCGGCGGCGCCCCCGAGCCGTATTACGTGATCGATAAAAGAGCCGATGCCAACGAGCTTGTCGTGGCCTTCGCGTCGGGCGCTTCGATCGTCGGCGCGCGTGTGCGCGATGTGGCATGGCAGGCGGGCACGGCGAAGCGCATCTCCGATGCCTGCGCCGAGCATGGATCGTATCCGTGTTCGGTGAAGCTTCGCTATCGTCAGGCTGCGGTAGCGTGCTGTATCGTCTCGTCCGTCGCGCTCGATGGGTCGCCTTCGACGGTCGACGTGTTGCTCGATGAGCCTCAGGCGACAACGGCACCTGGACAATACGCTGTTTTCTACGATGGGGACACCGTGCTTGCCGCCGGCGTGATAGAGGAAGTGCGGCGCTAAGGGGCGGCCGCATCGCGCTTGGATTTTACGGTGCGTTTGGAAGGAGAATCGAAGATGGCCATGCATGTGAACAAGGTTCTGCCCGAACCCGCCGACTTGAAGAATGAGTATCCTCTTTCCGGCGACCTGGTTGAGCTCAAAGCGCGCCGCGACGCGGAAATCCGCGACGTGCTGACGGGGAAGTCGGATAAATTCCTCGTCATCGTCGGTCCGTGTTCGGCCGATAACGAAGATTCCGTATGCGAATATGTAAGCAGGCTTGGAGCCTTGGCCCCGCTTGTTTCTGATAAGCTCGTTCTCATCCCCCGTATTTACACGAACAAGCCTCGTACGACGGGCGTGGGCTATAGGAATCGCTTCACCAGCCGACTGGCCGCTCCTGACCTGCTGGAAGGCATCAGGCTGGCTCGTCGCATGCATATTCGCGCCATGGAGGAAAGCGGATTGACGGCAGCGGATGAGATGCTGTACCCGGAAAACCGCACTTATCTGGACGATGTTCTTTCGTATGAAGCCATAGGAGCTCGTTCTGTGGAAAACCAGCAGCATCGTCTGACGGCTTCGGGCATGGATACACCTGTCGGCATGAAGAACCCCACGAGCGGCGATCTTTCCGTCATGCTGAACTCCGTTGTTGCCGCCCAAAGCCCGCAGCAGTTCATCTATCGTACGCAGGACGTGTCAACCGACGGCAACCCGCTTGCGCACGCCATTCTTCGCGGCGGCGTGGACAAATACGGAACCACCATCCCTAACTACCATTACGAAGACTGCATGCGTCTATGGGAGATGTATCAAAAGCAGGGCCTGGCCAATCCTGCCGTCATCGTCGATGCGAACCATTCGAATTCCGGCAAACAGTTTAAAGAGCAGATTCGCATCGTGGGCGAAATCACCCACACGCGTAAACACAGCGCCGATCTGCGCAAGCTCATCAAAGGCGTGATGATTGAAAGCTACCTGGTGGAAGGGCGTCAGAACATAAGCGATAACATGACCTACGGCCAATCCATCACCGACCCGTGTATCGGATGGGACGATACGGTGCGTCTCATCCGCGAAATCGCGGAGCGTTGTTAGCGCAATCGCTTGGCCGATGCAGGTCGGAGCTTCGTCGCGTCAAGGGGGTGCGTCGTGGGCAAGAGGGGCAGGATATGAAGAAGATCGTTTTAATCGGCGGAATAGGATCGGGAAAGTCTAGCGTATGCGAGGCGCTTGAGCGTCTTGGGGCGGGCGTGGTGAAGCTTGACGACATAGGTCATGAGGTATTGTCGTTCCCGACGACCAAGACGGCGTTGCGTCAAGCGTTCGGTGATGCGATTTTCGACAACGAAGGAGATGTCGTGCGTTCTCGTCTTGCCGCCGCCGCTTTCGATTCGGCCGAGCATACGCAGCTGCTCAATTCGATCACGCATCCTGCCATTATGGACGAGTGCTTTCGACGCGTTGATATGCTGGGAGAGGCGCATGATATCGTTGTTGTGGAGGTTACATCGGGCGAGATGACGCGCGAGGCGTTTCATGGTGCGGTTGTGCAGTGAGCGCTCCTGAAGAAGTGCGTCTTGCTCGCGCGTCGCCGGGCGACAGAGCTGAACCGATGTTCGTGCGTATGGCGCAGCGCCAAGCGATGAGCAGCGGGCGTCCATTGCTGATTACGTAATCGACGCGATCGTCCAGAAGATGGGTCATGCGGTTGAGGCTGTAGGGAGCGCCTGCACGCTGATTGGAAGTTTCGTGCGTGATTTTTCTCCGTTCGGCAACGTCTGCGCATTGGGCTTTTCAAGATTTGTCGCGTATACTACGCCTCGAGTCGTTTTCGAAAATTCGACATGCATGCCCATAGTGTGCAAGCGGCATGCGGAACGGGTCAGCATGGATGTCGCAAGCGTTGTGTTCTTTTTGACGACATGGCGAGCGTCGCTGGGCGCTTCTCATTGGAAGACGAATTCCTTGGAAGATCGGGTTTTCTCCGTGAGCCTGACGTTCCGACGGCTTGCGAAAGCAGGAAAATGGTTCCGACCACGGGTATTCATAAAGCAACCTGTGACGCTCTACGGCCGCTGGCCTGCGTTCGTCTGATCGAAGCGCTCATCGAAGAGGTTGCGCATTGGCCCAGGCTTCGCACCGAAGGTCGATGTGGTGTTGGATTCCGGCGTCAACATGAAGCGCAGCCCCTTATGCAGCCGCAATTTATAATTAGCGAAGACCGTTGCTTTGGCGCGCGGCTCAATATATGGCATCCAGAGTCGCGGCGTGGGGCGAACATCTGCGGAAACAATCAAGAATGCACGCATGGTGGCGATTCCGTCATCGATGGAGGGCTTTGCGCGGGATTTATCTTGCGCCGTTCGAGCATGTGGTGCGCGAGGCAAGGCCGTGGGCGGTCATGACGGGCTACAACCGCCTTAACGGCGTGTACTGCTCGCAGCATCCGTGGCTTTTGCGCGACGTACTGCGTGGCGAGTGGGGCTTTGATGGGGCCGTGGTGTCGGATTGGGGCGCTATGAGCGAAAGCGTCGCATCGGTTGCGGCGGGGCTTGACGTGTGCATGCCGGGTCCGCGAGCGGACCACTCCCAAGCGGTCGAGGGGGCCGTCTTATCGGGAAGTCTTTCCCTCGACGCCCTTGACGAAGCGGCCTGCCGTGTAGTTGGCCTGGAGCAAAAAGCCCGGCGGGGAAGAGCCCTTCCTTTCGAATGCGATTATGCGCACCATGCTGAAATAGCCTATCGTGCCGCAAGTGAAAGCGCCGTTCTGCTCGAGAACGACGGCATTCTGCCACTTCAGGGTGCGGCGAAGGTGGCCGTCATAGGGGCGTTCGCTTTACTTCCGCGCTATCAGGGAGCGGGCTCTTCGAAGATCGACCCCGCTCGCCTAGACGACCCATGGAGCGCGTTTCTTGATGCGGGCATCGACGTGGGGTACGCCCAGGGCTACGACGCCGCATCGGGCGATTCTTCCGAAGAGCTGCTTGACGAAGCTGCCGAGCTGACGGCGCAAAGCGACGTTGCGGTGGTATTCGCGGGGCTTCCTGACCGGTTCGAATCCGAGGGCTTCGATCGCAAGCTTATGGTGATGCCGAAAGGCCATGTTTCTCTTATCGAGCGTGTTTGCGCGGCCAATTCGAAAACCGTTGTGGTTTTGCAGGGCGGGTCGCCCATGGAAATGCCGTGGCGCACGAAACCCGCGGCAATTCTTCTGATGTATCTGTC
>JBKTHK010000088.1:0-5054 GCA_047240885.1 Slackia sp.
TCTCTATCGACAGAGCGTCGATACCGCGTTTACCCCCGAGAGTTGCACTCGAAAGGCCCGCTATCTCGACAATCGCGTCCGATCCGTTCGTCACAGGTTGCTCCTTTTCCCTATTCGATCAAGCAGAAGATTGCCCGATATGGTGATGCAGGCAATCGCGATAGTGGGAGCAAGCGCGGCCCACGGGTTCAGGCTGATGCCCGTGACGCCCGTCTGTATCATGGTTCCCCAGTCGGAGCCCGTTCCGAGGGGGTCGAACCCGAGAAAAGCGGCCGTCGCAACAAGATAGACGGAGTTGATGAACCTCATGCCCACCGTGGTTGCCAAGGGAACCGCCAAGTTCGGAAGCACCTCGCGCACAGCCGTCTTCGCCGCCGAATCGCCGGAAAGACGCGCCGCCGTCACATAAGGCGATGCGGCCACGGGACGAACGAGCGAGCGCGTGTACCGAGCTATGTAGGGTGCCGACACCGCCGTGGTCACCACGATCATCGTCCCCACTCCCGAACCAAGCCCGAACACAAGAACCATGACCACGAGTATCGAAGGAATGACCAGCAGCAGATCGAGCAGGTACGATAACACATCGGCGAACCTGCCCTTCGCGCTCACGGCGAACCCGAGAGCCACGCCCACGGCAGCGGCGACGGCGGTGGAAACAGCGGCAACGGCGATAAGGTGCGCGCCGCCATGCATGAGGCGCGCCAAAACATCGCGGCCAAGCCCGTCGGTGCCCAAAGGATGCTCGGCGCTCGGAGGCATGAACGCGGCCCCCACGGTGCTTGTCCCGTCTGCCGGGGAAAGCGATCCGGCGAGCGCAAGAGCGAGAAAAGCGATGAAGAAGACGAGAAGCACAAGATCGGGCCAAGAGAGCAGCTTCTCGCTAATGCTACGCTTCGATCTCACGGGACCGCCTCCTTCCCAACCCGTCGGCAATCCAGAAAGCCGCAAGCGACACCGCTATGACAACCGCCGAGCAAGCCATGAGCAAATCGGGCTCGCGGTTGAGCACGGCGTTGACAAGAAGCGTGCCCAAGCCGGGAAAGCTGAAAAGGGATTCAATGATGACCGTGCCGCCAATAAGATAAGGTACGACCGAAGCCGCCGACTGCGCAACGGGGGCGACGATTCCGGGCAAGAGGTTTTTGACGATCACCCTTCTTTCCGGCAGACCAGAAAGTCGGGCCGATTCGACATGAAGCGTTTGGTTCTCCCGCTCGACCACGGCGCGCACCGGGCGCACAAGGGTGCAAGCCCCGATGAGGGATATGGCGACGATGGGAAGCACCATGATGATGGGCTTGTCGAACATCGAGCCACTCCCAACGGGAAGAAGCGATACGGCGGGAAACCACCCGAGCTGCGTCGCGAATACCAAGATGAGAAAGAATCCGACAACGAACTCGGGTGTTCCCACAACAGCAAGCGCAAGCGTACTCACAATCTTGTCTGCCGCCTTGCCGCCATGAAGACCCGCGAAAATGCCACCAGCCGTGCCGACCACAATCACCAAAACAAGCGAGATCGCAAAAATCACTCCAGTTCGCGCAAGAGGGCCGACCATAGCGTCGGCTACGGGTAATCCCGACGCAAGAACGGTTCCGAAGTCGCCCTGCAGCGCATGAGCGCACCAGAGAACGAAACGATAGAGTACCGGCTTGTCGAGGCCGTATTGCTGCGTGAGCTCGGCCACACGCTCGGGAGTCGCCTGTAATCCGAGACGCTGCGTGGCGGCATCGCCGGGCAGAGCCTCAAGGGCGAGGAACACGAGCAGACACGTGAAGATCAGCGAGATCGCGAAGAGGAGAATACGGGAGAGTATCCGCAGTGCGCGGTGCCCTCCCGTACGGTCGGCGTTCGGTGACATGCCCTTCGTCCGATTCGCTAAGCGGAGAGGGTTGCCTTGGCGAACAGAGGCACCGAGAGCGTGATGTCTATGCCGTCGAGGCCATCTACCTGCCCGCTCAGATCGGCGCAGTATCCCCAAACGATATCGCCGCCCTCGGCCCAGAGACGCTCCTGTGCTTGGTTGAGGAGTTCCGCCCGGTCGGCCTCATCCACTGCCGAGGTTGCTTGGGCCAAGAGGGAATCGTACTCGTCATCCTTCCACTGGCTGAAGTTGTACGGCGAGCTGCCACCGGTGTACATGACGGCCGAAGCGATATACGGGCGATTGATGAGATAGGTTGCGAAAATCTGCGCTCCGTAGATGTTGTTCATGTCGGAGAACAGCGTCGTCGGATCGATCTCCTTCACCGACACCGTGATGCCCGCCTTCTCCAGCTGGGCTTTGAGCATCTCTGCAGAATCGTTGACGCCGGTGGTGGTTTCGGCGGTCGTGATCTCGAGCTCGGTCACGCCCTTTTCTTCGAGCACCTTCTTGGCGGTGTCGAAGTCGTAAGCACGCTGCTCGAGGGAATCATTGTAGCCCGGCATACCCTGGCCAAGCACATCATTGCCAACCACACCCGCAGAGCGGAAGATGGTGTCGTTCATGGTCTGGCGGTCGACGATAAGCTTGAGGGCCTCGCGTACCTCGGGATCATCGAAAGGCGCGGCGGACGCGTTGAGGCAGAAGCGGAAAGAACTCGAATTCTCGATGCCGCCGTTCAAAACGTTGAAGCCGGACTGGCCTTCGAGCGTGGCCGCGTTCGTCGTCGAGATTTGGTGGGCGAAGTCGACCTCGCCGCTCGTGAGCGCCGTGTACCTCGTCTCGGGATCGGTGATGGGGACGATCTCAACCGTGTCGATGGCCGGAGCGCCTCCCCAGTAATCGGCGTTCTTCTCAAGCACGGCTCCAGTGTCGGGAGAGAAGGAAACGAGCTTGAAGGGCCCGCTGCCGATGTCGCCAGAGAAATCGTCACCGGCGCTGCCCGCCGGGAACACGAAGGTGACGGCGGAAACGACCTCGTCCCAGAAGGTGGCTTGCGGCGAGAGAAGCTGGAGCGTGAACGTGCGCTCGTCCACAACCGAGCTGCCCTCCCAATCGACGTTCGCGTAGAACGACGAGTACATGGGTGAGGTGCCGGCGTACTGGAGGCTGTAGAGCGCATCTTCAGCCGTGACGGTCTCGCCGTCATGATACTTCACACCGTCCTTAAGGGTGACGGTCCAAGCGCTCGCATCCTCGTTGGGTTCGATGCTTTCGGCAAGCGAGTTCTCCACCACGCCGTTGCGCAGGAGGATAAGCGAGTCGTACACGTTGAGCGCAATCGCCAACGGAAGAAGCGTGCTGAAGGTGGCTGGATCCAACGTGTCCGTCGAGCTGCCCATCATGGCAACCCGCAACGTCTTGGGCGTCTCATCCGACTGAGAAGCGCCCTCGCCGGAATCACTGGTGCCCGACGAGCAGCCAGCAAGCAGCGACCCCGTGCCCATGGCGATGGCGAAGCCTCCCATCAGCTTCACGCAGTCACGGCGAGAAAGAACCCCTTTCCCCAGCATTGTTTCATCTTGTGACATATCCGCTCCAATCATTTTTTCATATCATCCCGTACATCAGCATCTATTCCTTTATATTTAGATAGACACTGTCCAATTAGAACAAGGACATTATAAAGATAAAAGGTTTCTATGTCTAACTTTTTTGTTGGTGGCTTTCGATTGAAACCTGCACAACCGTTCTTTTAAAGCCGTGTTTTACAAATCAGTTTTAGTTTGATTAACAGAAAAACTGGTTTGATACCCGGCTCGGCAATATGTCGTAAGCGAGTAGTAGAGAAGTGTATTTGAAGCGACGAAGGGGGTCTCCTGATATCCTCAGAATCAAATCGGTCTCTCCAGCCCACTAGCTCCCTGCACGCGCTTTTTTGCTTGCAGGTGGCAAAGATTTTTTAGCCATGTGGTTAGAAAGGCACGCTTTGCAAATAGCTTGCGATTACGCCCTCTTCTTTTTCTGATGGAGACAGTGAAAAGCATGTATCCCGGGAGCAATTCGGTTTGAGAGCAAAACAACGCAGGCGCCAAAAGGAGGTTGGCTTGAGGGAGTTCGACCTTGAAGACTAAATCCCCCAGGGCTTATTGCGCTGGCAGCGCCAACCGAGGTAGGTGCCCAGCCGTGAAGGAGGATGCCATTACTCAAAAAGTAACGGAGTGTTGCTATCGACTAAGAGACCGCCTCTTCAAGAAGACGATGGGGAAAGCTTATGGCACTCCAGCGTCAATCGAACACGATAGCAGCGGGTCAGAAAGAGAGACAGCACCATTTTCTCTGCTTTCTGCGAAGTACGTCTTGAAGCTTGGCATTTCAAAAAGCGAGTTCTGCAGACGTACTTTGCTGTCGGAGAAAACTTACGAGCGAATCAAATATGGTCAACTTGCAGATCGTCCTAAACCAGAAACAGTGATGCAATTTTGCGTAGGCCTCGGACTCTCTTTGGAAGAATCCGAGAATCTTTTCAATGCGGCGGGTTATTACCTTGGAGGGTGTAAGCTTCATGAGGCATACAGAGAGTTGCTGTCCATGAACGACAGCCTAACCATCTACGAGTGCAACGATGTTTTGCGTCATTTGGAGCTGCCTTTATTGGCAAGATGGATAGAGATTTCTTAGAAAGAGCACGCCCCATACCCCATAATGAAAGGGCTTCCGACGCCGTAGGCGCTTCTCCTGCACGCATCGTCCGAATTGCCTTCGATAGTGTGCACGGTTGAGCCGTCGCACGATTCCACGATGCCCACGTGGTCTGAGACGCCGTCGCCATCCCAGTCGAAGAACGCGATATCCCCGGGTGCCGGCGCGCTGCCTCCCGGCAGCCAGCGGCCTGCGGCCTTGAACCACTGCACGCCCGTGGGACAGTAGGAGAACTTGGGCATCTCGCCCGAATCGATGTATCCGCACTCGTTCGCGCACCAGCTCACGAAGCACGCGCACCATTCCACGCGGTTCTCGAACCCGTACCACGACCAGTACGACCGGCCGCCTACGTTGCCCAGCTGGCTCGCGGCGACTTCCACGATGTCGACGCCGCCGCCCGCGGTTCCGTGGAGCACTGCCCGCCATGCGGCGTCGTAGCGCTCGTCCAGAAGCTCGCGCAGCGTTTCGAGCTGTCCCG
>JBKTHK010000089.1:0-5036 GCA_047240885.1 Slackia sp.
CCACTGGTCCGCGTGGTCATCACCATCTGGTCTATGAGGTCGTCGACAACTCCGTCGACGAGGCTCTGGCCGGATTCTGCACGAAGATCGACGTGACCATTCACGAGGACAACTCCATTACGGTTGTAGACAACGGCCGCGGTATTCCTATTGACGAACATCCAAAGGAAAAAATTCCTACCGTTGAGGTCGTTCTTACCATTCTTCACGCGGGCGGCAAGTTCGGCGGCGAGGGCTACAAAGTCTCCGGCGGCCTCCATGGCGTCGGCGTTTCCTGCGTCAACGCTCTTTCTACTCGTCTCGAAGTTGAGGTCAAGCGTGATGGCGGGTTGTATTTTATCGCGTTCGAGCGCGGCAAAACGGTGGAAAAGCTTCGCCGCATCGGGGATGCGGAGGGAACGGGAACCAAGACCACGTTTTGGCCCGACCCCGAAGTGTTCACCGAGACGCTCGTCTACGACTACAGCACGCTCGCGCAGCGTTTTCGCGAGATGGCCTTCTTGAACAAAGGCCTTCATATTGAGCTGACCGACGAGCGCGACCTTGACGGAAGCGGCAAGCCGAAAAGCGAAACGTTCCAGTTTGCAGGCGGCATTGTGGACTTCGTCAATTACATCAACGAAGGGAAAGAAACCCTCAACAAACCGATTTATTTCGAGGCGGAAAGCAACGATGGCACGGTCGAAATTGCCATGCAGTGGTCGAGCAGCTACTCCTCGAACGGCATCTTAGCGTTCGCCAACAACATTAACACCCACGAGGGCGGCACCCATCTCGACGGTTTCAAGAACGCCCTGACGCGCACGATCAACGATTACGCGCGCACGCACGGAATCCTGAAAGAGAAGGACAGCAACCTTTCCGGCGACGACACGCGCGAGGGTCTTGCGGCCATCATCAGCGTGAAGCTGCACGACCCCCAGTTCGAGGGGCAGACGAAAACGAAGCTTGGAAACACGGAGATTCGCGGCCTTGTCCAAGGGGCGGTGACCAAGGGCCTCGCGGAGTTTCTCGAGGAGAACCCGGCGCCCGCGAAGCGAATCATCGGTAAGGCGACCCAGGCTCTCAAGGCGCGTGAAGCCGCGCGCAAAGCGCGTGAGATGACCCGTCGCAAAGGTGTGCTCGACAGCTTCAGCATGCCCGGCAAACTTGCCGACTGCTCGAGCAAAGACCCGGCATTGTCCGAAATCTTCATTGTCGAGGGCGACTCGGCAGGTGGATCGGCAAAGCAGGCTCGCGACCGTAAGTATCAGGCTATCTTGCCCTTGCGCGGCAAAATCCTGAATGTCGAGCGCGCCGGCCTTAACCGAGCCCTGTCGAGCGATACCATCTCGAGTCTCATCACGGCCATCGGTACGAATATCGGGGATGACTACAACGGGGATGCCGCCCGCTACCACCGCATCATCATCATGACCGATGCCGATGTCGACGGAGCTCATATCCGCTGCCTGTTGCTCACGTTCTTCTACCGTTACATGCCAGACCTCATCAATCGCGGATACATATACATCGCACAGCCTCCGCTGTACGGCCTGAAGAAGAAAAACTCGAAGTCGGGCAAGATTTTGAAGTACCTCTTCAACGACGAAGCGAAAGACGCTCTGATGGAGGAGCTTGGCGACGATGCCGAAAATACGACATGCAGCGCTATAAAGGCCTCGGTGAGATGGACCCTGAGCAGCTGTGGAAACCACGATGGAGCCCGAGACGCGCACGCTTTTGCAGGTGAGCATTGAAGACGCCGCCGCTGCGGGAGCTCGCGGTTTCGAGCTCATGGGCGACCAGGTCGAACCCCGCAAGGAGTTCATCCAGAAGCACGCGCGCGACGTTCGCTTCCTGGACATTTAGCGCCGTGGTCCGGCGTTTTGGCTATCGAGCGATGCGATGGCGCCGGACCGCCGGATGTTTCACGTGAAACATCCGGGCGTTTCACGCGTTTTTGCAAATGATGGAACTACGATTTCTACGTTGGAGGAAGAATCGTGGCTGAACAAAAATTCGACGAAATCGACTCTGGAGCCGCCGGCGTCAAATCTGCCGAGCTCGGCAAGGAGATGCGCACGTCGTTCCTCGAATATTCAATGAGCGTTATCATGTCGCGTGCGCTTCCTGACGTGCGCGACGGCCTCAAGCCGGTTCATCGCCGCATCCTGTACGCGATGTACGACAGCGGCATCACCCCGAATCGTCCGCACAGCAAGTCCGCCCGTACGGTCGGCGACGTTATCGGCAAGTATCACCCCCACGGCGACTCCGCTGTGTACGACACCATGGTTCGCTTGGCCCAGGATTTTTCCATGCGCGTCCCTTTGGTCGACGGCCATGGAAACTTCGGAAGCATCGACGGCGACTCTGCTGCGGCTATGCGTTACACCGAGGCGCGCTTGGCGAAGCCCGCCATGGAGCTTCTGCGCGACCTTGAGAAAGAGACGGTGGATTGGCGTCCTAACTACGACGAAAGTCTGCAGGAGCCTGAGGTGCTGCCGGCGCGCTTCCCGAACCTCTTGGTCAACGGGTCGAACGGTATTGCCGTCGGCATGGCGACGAATATCCCCCCGCACAATCTCGGCGAGACCATCGACGCTACGTGTCTGATGCTCGATAATCCCGATGTGACCACCGAAGAGCTTATGAAGGTTCTTCCCGGTCCCGACTTCCCCACCGGGGGCATTGTCATGGGCCGCAAGGGAATCATCGATGCGTATGAAACCGGACGAGGAAGCCTGACCATTCGCGCGAAGCACAAAATCGTCGAAGGTAAGAACGGGAAAAGCTCGATTGTCATCACCGAGATACCCTATCAGGTCAACCGAACGAATCTGATGCAAAAGCTCGGAGAGCTCATTCGCGAAAAGAAGCTCCCCGAGATCTCCAACGTGCATGACGGTGCCGACCGCAATAGCCCGGTCGATATCATCATCGAATTGAAGCAGAATGCCATTCCTCAGGTTGTGCTGAACAAGCTGTACAAGCATACGCAGCTCCAAGTGGGCTGGGGTGTCAATATGCTCGCTCTTGTGGAGGGCGTTCCTCGCACGCTTTCGCTCAAGGAGATGCTGTTCCACTACATCAAGCACCAGGAGGACGTCATCATTCGCCGTACGCGCTACGATTTGCGTAAGGCCGAAGAGCGCGCCCATATCCTGGAAGGCCTGCTTGTCGCGCTCGATAACATCGACGAGGTCATCGCTATTATTCGCGGCTCTCAGACCGACAAGGAAGCTTCTGCGAAGTTGATCGAGCGCTTCAATCTTTCTGAAGCCCAGACGGCGGCTATTCTCGAAATGCGCCTGCGTCGTCTTACCGGCTTGGAGCGTCATAAGCTCGAAGACGAATTGAAGGAGCTGCGCGAGAAGATTGCGTACTACAAGCAGATTCTGTCCGACGAAGTCTTGATGCGCCAGGTTATCAAGGAAGAGCTTCAGGAAATAAAGAGCAAATTCAACACCCCGCGTCGCACGCTCCTTTCTGCCGCGGCGAAAGACTTCGATATGGAGGATTTGATCGCCGAAGAGGACATGGTCGTTACGGTGACCAAGGCTGGCTATGTGAAGCGTCTCCCCGTCGCAACGTATCGCCAGCAGAAACGCGGCGGCAAGGGCATGCAGGGTGTGAACCTGAAAGACAATGATTTCGTCGAGCATCTGTTTGTGGCGTCGACTCACAGCTACATGCTGTTTTTCTCCACCGCAGGCAAGGTGTATCGTCTGAAGGTCTATGAACTGCCCGAGGCGAGCCGCCATGCTCGTGGAACGGCCATCGTGAACCTGCTGCCCCTCGCTAAGGGGGAGACAATCTCCGCCATTATCGCGACGAAGGATTTCCCCGAGGATGAGTTCCTTATGTTCGGAACCGAGCAGGGTATGGTGAAGAAGACCTCCATGAGCCTGTACGACCGCACACGTCGTGACGGGTTGATTGCCATCAACCTCAAAGAGGGGGACAGCCTGATTGCCGTACGCCGCGTGAAACGGGGCGAGAAGGTCATGATGGTGTCGAGCGCCGGTAAGGCCATCATGTGGGACGAGGCCGAGGCTCGAGCCATGGGCCGCGACACCATGGGCGTGCGCGGCATGACGGCGCCTGGCGACGTCAAGGTCTTGGGTATGGAGATTGCCAAACCGGACACCGAGCTGTTCGTCATTACCGAGAAAGGGTACGGTAAGCGCACCCCGGTATCGGAATACCCCGAGCACCATCGCGGCGGTCAGGGTGTGTTCACCATCACCATGACGGAGAAGAAAGGGCTTCTGACGGCTATGAAGGTCGTGAGGGAGGCCGATGAGCTCATGATCATTTCGGAGGAGGGCGTCGTCATTCGCACTCCGGTCGAAGACGTAAGCCAGCTTGGGCGTTCCACGCAGGGCGTACGGGTCATGAATGTCGCGGAGGAAGACAAGGTGACGGCTGTGGCGATCGCGACGGATTCGACGAAGGAAAAGTCAAGCGAGGATTCCGAGGATGCCGAGACCGACTTCGAGCAGTTGGAGTCGGGCGATGTGTTTGTCGACGAGGGCGCTGACGGAGAAGACGTTGACGAAGATCTTGAATCTTCCGAAGCGGACCAATAAGGCCCTGGCTAAAAAAATATAGACAAGAAGAAAGAGGCATGACGCCTCTTTCTTCTTGTTCTGAACCGAGAAAACGACTTTGTTTCTAAAAAAGTTTAAAATTTTTCTCTATTTCGTAAAACCTTTTTGACCTGGTGTTTTGTTGATTGCTGGAAGCTTGGTTTGCTGTGGATTGGCAGAAATGTCGAAAATTTTCTAAAAAAGTGCTTGGCAAACGAAAATCAGCGTTGTATTATAGCGGAGCACTTTTCGCGGGCCTGTAGCTCAGGTGGTTAGAGCGCACGCCTGATAAGCGTGAGGTCACAAGTTCGAGTCTTGTCAGGCCCACCATCCGCGATAAATAAACGCTCCACCGTGAGCCACGAGCCGGTGGAGCGTTTATTCAAAAAGTGTAGTCTCCATGGGGCTTTAGCTCAGCTGGGAGAGCGCGGGCTTTGCAAGCCTGAGGTCAGGGGTTCGATC
>JBKTHK010000090.1:0-4950 GCA_047240885.1 Slackia sp.
GACGACGGGTGCGGCCTGCCCGACGAGAGCTTCGACGTGGCGAGCCTCGACACGCCCGACCGCGACTTCCTCGAGGCCGCCATCGCCGACTACAACACAATGTTCTCCACGAGCTTCGACACCTCCGGCGACGGGTTCCAGAACTACTACAAGGACCTGTCCGACCGCATGAAGAACCGCGAGCTCGACATGGTCATCGTGGTCAACATGTTCCTCACCGGCTTCGACGCCACCACACTGAACACCCTCTGGGTGGACAAGGACCTCAAAGACCACGGTCTCATTCAGGCCTTTAGCCGCACGAATCGCATCCTCAACAAAGTCAAGACCTACGGCAACATCGTCTGCTTCCGCAACCTGGAGGACCAGGTCAACCGCGCCATCAGCCTATTCGGCGACAAGGATGCGGGCGGCGTCGTGCTCCTGAAGCCGTACGCCGAGTACATGGCAGAGTACCGCGATCGCCTGGCACAACTCTACGACCGGTTCCCTCTGGAGCAGGTAATCCTGGGCGAAGAGGCCGAGAAGGCATTCATCCGCCTGTTCGGCACCATTCTGCGTCTGCGCAACGTGCTTTCGTCCTTCGACGACTTCGCGGGCGACGACTCGATGCCCGCGCGCGACGAGCAGGACTACCGAAGCGTCTACACCGACCTCTACCAGAAGTGGCGCAAGGACAAGGAGGAGGCCGCCATCATCAACGATGACCTCGTCTTCGAGATCGAACTCCTCAAGCAAGTCGACATCAACATCGACTACATCCTCATGCTCGTGCAGAAGTACCACGACACCAACTGCACCGACAAGCTCATCATCGCCGACGTGGAACGCGCCATCAACTCCAGCTACGAGCTGCGCAACAAGCGCGACCTCATCGAACGCTTCATCGACAGCCTGGAATCGAGCGAGGACGTCACCGCAGACTGGAAGAAGTACATCGCCGAGCAGAAGGAGAAGGAGCTCTCCGCCATCATCGCCGACGAGGCGCTCGACGATGTGGCCACGCGCGAGTTCGTCGCCCACTCGTTCTCCGAGGGCGGGATTGCCGAGACTGGCACCGAGATCGCCAAGCTCATGACCAAGAAGCCCAGCCGCTTCGCCCCGGCCAACGCTTACGCCGACATGAAGACTCGCGTAATCGAGAAACTCAAGGCGCTTTTCGATCGATTCAGCGGAATGAATGCCGATTAATGCGCAAACGAGTAATGAAACACGGCCTCCGTTCTTGCGAGCAGAGGCCGTGTTCTTCTTTGCGTTATGCAGGAAGGTAAATCCTCACCAGCGGCAATAGCCTTCGCGTCTCGTCATCAGCATACTCGTAACGCTCGACAATCGTCCTTACAAGCTGGTCAAGATCGAGAAGACGCACGGGACGAGTCGCCCTCTGCGCCTCAAGCCGTGCGTCCTTGGTGAAGCCGCCAGTAGAGACATACAGTCCTGAATCAGAATTGCGGAGCGTGCCAACAAAGGCCCGAACCTTCTCAGCATCCATCTGCTTCTGGCGATGCTTGACCTCGGCAACAATTCGGGGTTGTTCAAGACCGAAGCCATCGGGCGACGCGATGATATCACGCCCGCCGTCGGCACCCTTCTGTGTCATGTGCGTCTTGTAACCCATAGCGCGAAGCATGCCGGCTACAAGCAGCTCCATGTCCTCCCAAGAGAACTCGCGCACACGATCCTTAATGCGCTCTATAGCCTCGTCCTCGGTAATCACGGTAGAGTCGTCATCATCGTCATCCGCATCACCGTCGGCGAGCGTCGGAACCGTTCCCGTGGGCGCTTTGGAGGCCTTCATGAGCTCGGCAAGCGCCTTATCAGCAATCGAAAAGAGCGTCGAAATGCTCCCAAGGCTGTTCTTGGTCGCCTTATCCAGAAGGTCTCGCGGGGCCTCGCTTTCCCAAACAACCTGTCGGACGAGGCACTCACCGTTATCAAGTCGCTCCTCATCAGCTGGAATACAATCACCAGAGACCTTGCCAATGTGGTAGAGCCGCGTGCTTGGGTCGTACATCACGACGGTTGTTCCAACCGTGAGGTCGTTCACGAAATGGTCGAGCATGCCAGCGTGGCTAGCCACCTTCTGAGGAGTCAGCCCGCTGTGGGTCTCGAGGTAGGCGTCCTTGATTTCCTCACGTGTTTTGCCAACAGGGTCAAGCCCTGCGGAGTCAAACCCGATGGACACGATAGACTTCTCAAGCCATTCACTCGCAAATATGCCGCCGCGGCCTGCACGTATAGGAAAAGCCTTCTGCTTCACGACGAAACCCCATTCCCTACTACTAGTTGAACGTGTGAAAGTGTCGACCAACGAAACAAGCAAATGGTATCAAATCCTGCATGTTCTCCTCTGGAGGCGCAAACCTCGCGCAGCCCAGGGACGATGATGCTACCCGCGGTTCCGCAAGCCATTCGAGACGCATTCTCGAAATCGCGAATCAAAAACCTGATTCGCCTGAATCGTGCACGAATCATCCCCTATTCCGTCAGCTCATTCAACGTCAGAACCAACGGCCGTACATACGCCGCAAAAGCTCTTCGTCAGCGGATAGTCGTCCGATTCGGGAAGGACGGAATCGATGCCGCAGCGGGGGCAGAGCGCCGTATCGCCCCCCTTCGTCCTCGATCCATTCCTCTATTTCCTGCGGGTCAAAGATCGCCAGGCAGTAAAAGCATCCGCGCCTGTCGACGCGCTACAGACCGAGGCTTTCACCTCTATCTTCGACAATGATAAAATATCCTCGCCAAATACGATAGTTATGACGAAGATAAATTCAGAATGGCGGATATACCATGGCGCAGTTCGAATACGATAAAACGCTCGACATGCTAATGACCCCAGAGGTGGTGTCGGCTCTCGGGGATATCCGCGAGCTCAAGGGGAAGACCGCTTCGATCTCGGCGCTCAATCCCGAAACGTTTTCAACGCTGGTCGAAGTCGCCAAGACCCAAAGCACCGGCGCCTCGAACAGGATCGAGAACATCTCCACTTCCGACAAGCGCCTGCGCGAGCTCATGATCGACAAGACGGATCCGAGAAACCGCAACGAGAGGGAAATCGCAGGCTACCGGTACGTCCTGGACGAGATTCACGAGAGCCACGACGACATCCCCGTAACCCCGAACGTGATCCTCCAGCTCCACCGAGACCTGCACCGCTTCTCGGGAGATTCCCACGGCGGCAAATGGAAGGATTCCGACAACGTGATCGCCGAGCGCACAGCCGAAGGTGAACTGGTCGCGCGATTCGTCCCCACCTCGGCCGCAGGCACTCCCTTCGCCATCGAAAAGATCTGCTCCGAGTATTCGAAACAGATAGATGACGGGGCGTACGACCCCTTGCTTGTGTCACTCATTTTCGTCTTCGACTTCGTGAGCATCCACCCCTTCAACGACGGGAACGGCCGCATGAGCAGGCTGCTCACGCTGCTGCTCATGTACCGAAACGGGTACGACGTGGGGAAATACGTCTCAATAGAGAAAGAGATCGAAGTCTCGAAAGAGACATATTACGAAGCTCTGGCGGCAAGCTCCTCGGGCTGGCAGAATGGAGAAAACGATTACGCCCCCTTCGTCACGTACATGCTGGGCATAGTGATCGCCTGTTACAGGGAGCTCGACAGCAGATTCTCGATTGTAGCCCTGCCCGCCGGAAACGAAGAGGCCATCAGGGCGTTCTTCGATAGGCTAATCGGAACGGCGACGAAGCGCGAAATCATGGACGCCAACCCGAACATGAGCCAACGCACCTTGGAGCGAATCCTCGGGAAGCTCCAAGACGAAGGCGTTGTCGAGAAGGTCGGCGCCGCGAGGTCGACGGCGTATAGGCGAAGAGAATAAGGGCTCGCGTCTTGCTGGTGTGGGTTTTGGGGTTTTAGGAGTCCGATTTGACAAACGAGGAAAAGCCCGTCCTGTTGCCTCTCCGTCCCACCGTCGGCAAACTTCACACCTGCAATAGAAAAGTGCGATAGCGTATAGCGCAGTTAGCCCCGGTACGACCGCTAATGCAAGTCACCGGGCTCAATTGTTTTAACGGGAAGGTTGCCCATGATGGATATTCCAAAGATAGACCGAGCGCACATCGAGTCATGACCTTCCGCACCACGATGAGGGAAACACCTCGAGGCATCGGGCGACAACGACGCCATCGCACTCGATCCTTACCTTTGGAACATGGACCCCGCGCAGGCCGTCTTGAAAGACGTCCCGTTCTTTGAAGCCGCCCTCAGGAACGCATATAACAGGACGATATCCCCTACTTGGAACGGGAGCGACCACCGGCTGTTTGACGACGCGTCTCCCGTAAGACGCCCCATTCTCGGAAAGGACAAGCGAGGCCAGGTCAACGCCGCCAACCGGCTGAACCGCAATCCCATTGGCCATTTACGAAACGGCCTGCGCGAGAGCGCGACAGCAGACGACGTCGTCTCGAACCTCACCCTGGGCTTTTGGGCGCACATGACCGACCGCAGCCACGAACGCGCTTTATGGATTCCGTCTGCCCATAAAGCATGGCCGAAGGGAACGCCTCGAAACGACGTCAACAATCGGATTGCAAGAATAAACAAGGTCCGCAACCGCGCCGCCCACCACGAACACCTCTTCGCATCCCCAGGATGCGCCTGCGTAACCCAGCAATCATGCCGAGAGCCGCTTCGCTGTTCGCGCAGCTCGAACCAGTCGCATGCGGCCACATCTACGGCGGGAATGTCGCCAAATGCTCGGTCGACGACTATCTGGAAGAAAACCCGGCGCCTTGCGATGTTGCGGTCTAACAGCCCATGCATGCATAACCCGTCCAGAGCATTCCATTTCAAGCCGCCGTCACAAACCTCGCGCACGCCCAGGGACGACGATGCGACCCGCAATTCCACAAACCATTCGAGATGCATTCCCGAAATCGCGAATCAAAAACCTGATTCGCCTGAATCGTGCACGAATCATCCCCTA
>JBKTHK010000091.1:0-4944 GCA_047240885.1 Slackia sp.
CTTAAACCCAGCCTCTGACGTTATTCCCCGTTCCATAAATCCTAGGGCGATACCCTTGGACGATATTCGCAATCTGCCTTGGGATGAACTTCTCCACATGCTATCTCGAGCCAAAATTGTTGCAAGAATTCGAGATGGTCGCGCACAGACCGTACATGCGAGCCCGTGTCTTCATCAGCATGTCTTCGGAAGCCTTCGTGGAGGAACGTGGAGAGCTTGGGCGATAAAACGAATCTTCCGCAAAGCGCAGCAAGCTGTCCAATGCGAAATCGCCATAGACTTCGTCCGTGGAAACGTAGTGGAAGTGCGCATCATGATGCCTCGACGCCAAAAAGCACATAGGTCTCGCCCACGTTCGTACGAAAGAGGGGTTCCTGATTCAGTATCGAGCCGCCATTGCGAGACTCGACCGCAAGATGCACACACGCATCAGACCTGGACATGAGGTCGTCAACCTTATTCCTATCGCAGATATCACCAACGAACACCTCGACCAACCCCGAAGGTACACTTGCCAGGCTTCTCGGATTTGCCGCGTAAGTAAGCATATCCAGCACAAGCACGCGGACACCAGGATATTATCCGATTACCCATCGGACGAAGTTCGACCCCATAAACCCTAGACCACCAGCAGCCAACAACGTCTCCGTGGCTCATCCCAGGAAAAAGACGATTTATACCCGCATATTTGGTAAATGGAATTACCTCACGAACAGCGCTAATTATGCTATCTAGAAACATTAACTCCGCTGTCGAAAGAGCCTATCACACGAATCGACACCAACATCTATATTCGCAAGCCATTAAGCAAGGAGGCAATCGACTCATTCGACAATTGCATCTACAGAAAAATGAGGCGGAAGTCAACTTGCGAAAAATCTAACGGAGCCTCCTGAGCATAGCTGTTAACTATGCTCAGGAGGCTCCGTTCGCGCACTCGCATAAACCCATACATGAATACAATGATGCTATTAGCAGAATTCCGTCTCTTCATTATCCAATTATTGTGAAACTTTAACCCAGAAAATATAATTAATATAATAACTATTCTGTTATTAGCGTCATTGTTAGGAAATTAGATGAAAAAATTCTCTCAAGATAAATTCGTCAATGAAATACTACGCCTTCGTAAAGCGAAAGGACTCACCCAAGCACAGCTGGCGGAGCAAACCAGCATCAATCGTGCCATGATTGGGCGCATAGAAAACAGCGATTATATTCCCACTATCGAGCAAATGGAATCCTTAGCCAGCACCCTTGGATTCGAGCCGGACGAAATGTTCGTCGATACAAAACCTGCGAAAGAGTCAACAACTCTTCCTCAGCGCAAAATTGCCGTAGCGGGTACCGGCTACGTCGGCCTCTCTCTTGCCGTTTTGTTAGCACAGCACAACCCAGTCATCGCGGTTGACGTTGTCCCTGAAAAAGTTGATTTAATCAACGAGCGCAGGTCCCCCATTCAGGACAGCTACATCGAGCAATACCTCGCTGAAAAAGAGCTCAACCTCACAGCAACGCTAGACGGCGCCACAGCGTACAAAGATGCTGATTTTGTAATTATTGCCGCCCCTACCAATTACGACTCCAAAACCAACTTTTTCGACTGTTCGCATGTGGAAGAAGTAATTAAACTGGTCATGAACGTCAACCCTGATGCAACTATGGTTATCAAGTCCACCATTCCAGTTGGATACACTGAATCCATCCGCAAGAAATTCAATACCAACAAAATCATCTTCAGCCCCGAATTCCTCCGCGAATCCAAAGCCCTCTATGACAACCTATACCCTCTCGTATCATCGTCTCCTGCGATAAAAAACGGAAAGTGCCGCATGAATTTGCGGCACTACTGCAGCAAGGCACTCAAGGATGACATCGAATTCTCTTCATGGGCTTCACTGAAGCAGAAGCGGTCGCTTTTCGCTAATACCTATCTAGCATTGCGTGTTTCCTACTTCAACGAACTCGATACCTACGCCGAAACAAAGGGCTTAACACAGTCAGATTACCGAAGGAGTCTGTCTTGACCCGCGAATCGGAAACCACTACAACAACCCAAGCTTTGGCTATGGCGGATACTGCTTGCCAAAAGACACCAAACAGCTCCTGGCGAACTTCGCTGACGTTCCCCAGAATATGATTGAAGCTATCGTGGAATCTAATCGCACGCGAAAGGATTTCATCGCCGACCGCGTGCTAGAACTTGCAGGAGCATATGAGGCCAACAGCTCTTGGGATGCCAAAAAAGAGCATGAAGTTATCGTGGGCATCTATCGTCTGACCATGAAAAGCAACTCTGATAACTTCCGATCAAGCTCGATTCAGGGTGTCATGAAGCGCATTAAAGCCAAGGGTGCAACGGTTGTGATTTACGAACCCACCCTAGAAGCCGGGACTACATTCTTCGGAAGCAGGGTGATTGGGGATCTCGAAGAATTCAAAACCGCAAGCCAAGTCATCGTTGCAAACCGTTACGATTCCTGCCTGGATGACGTGGCGGACAAAGTCTACACGCGCGATCTCTTCCGCCGCGACTAGTGATTGCCTAACGAGATTGAGGGGTGGCCAATTACCGCCCCTCAATCTTTTCAATCTCATAAGCCGTAGTATTCTCTATACCATTTGGCAAAGGCGCGCAAGCCATCCTCCAATGGGGTATAGGGCTTAAAGCCCGTGTCGCGCTCAAGAGCGCTCGTATCGGCATAGGTCACAGGCACATCACCAGGCTGCATTGGAACAAGCTGCATATGAGCATCGAAATCGAAACCTGCGGACAAAACCCCCTCTTCAACCAGTACGTGTTGTAGCGTATCCACGAAATCCAATAAGTTTTCCGGCTTGGAGTTTCCTATGTTGTATACGCGATGCGCAGCCATAGGTAAACCGTCCTCGCCTGTTTCCACCTTAGGCGGAATGGACATAACGCGTTGCACGCCTTCGACAATATCGTCAATATAGGTAAAATCACGCTTGCAGTCACCCATGTTGAAAATTTTGATTTTCTCACCCTTAACCAACTTATTGGTAAAGCCAAAGTAAGCCATATCAGGACGACCCATGGGACCGTAAACCGTAAAAAATCTCAAGCCTGTAGCAGGAATCGAATATAGCTTGGAATAGGCGTTCGCCATCAACTCGTTAGACTTCTTCGTAGCAGCATAAAGAGAAACGGGCTCGTCTACGCGATCACCTTCCGAAAAGGGAATTTTCTTACTGCCTCCATAGACCGAAGACGAAGAAGCGTAAACTAGATGTTTTACTGGATGATGACGGCACGACTCCAGAATGTTGAAGAATCCCACCAGATTCGAATCTACGTAGGCGCGCGGATTCTCAATCGAATAACGCACACCCGCCTGGGCCGCAAGGTTTACCACGACATCGGGCCCGAACCGCTCGAACACGCTTTCAAGACGGCCGCATCGGAAAGATTGGCCCGCACGAAACGAAAACAGCCGCACGAAAACCCCTCGTCGGACGCGCAAGACTCATCACCCGCCGCATGCGCGAGCATACGCAGACGGTCGCGCTTGATGCCGACGTCATAGTAGTCGTTCATATTGTCGAGGCCAACCACCTCGCATGTCTCGCGTTCCAGCAACCGTTTGCAAAGAAACGCCCCGATAAACCCGGCGGCGCCGGTGACAAGCACTCTTTCCATCCTATCCTCCGTCGCACGTTCGCAATCATTTCGTACCATTACAGCGGCCGCGCGGGAATACCAAGCAAAACCGATCCCGGCACCTCGCAGCTTTTGCACACCACCGCATTCGCCCCGACCTTCACGTCGTCGGCTATCTCTATCGCGCCGAACAGCTTAGCGCCCGGCCCGAGATACACCCTTTCCCCGATGATCGGAGAGCCTCCTTTATGCGCACCGATATTCACGCAGCTGTTTATCGTGCACCCCCGATCAAGGTGGCGGCTCACGACGATGCTTCCGTAATGCAGGATGCAAAGCCGGGGCCGAAAACGTTCAGCGGATCGAAAACCGAGCCGGGCGCTTTGGCGGGCAAACCGCCGCCGCAAGAGCAGCCTGATGGGAAAAGACAGACGTGATACATGGCAGTTCTCCCAGTATTCACAGCGCCTACAGCCGCCCCAGCGGTATATAGGGTCGGTAAGCCACACCATGAGTTTTTCGAGCGAACCAGCGGGTGCGGCGTATTCGCCCCAGCGCCTGCTTGTCCGCTTCGAGATAGCGGCGCAGATCCTCGCGCGATTCGATCATCGCCCATCACCGACCGTCGCCCCGTCGAGCTCTTTGAGAATTTCCTCGGCGCGGATGAAGTCCTCGATGCAATCGATATCGGACGAGCGCAATGGCGGCATGACGTAGGCGATGGGATTGTCATTGAGACTCGTGTCCGCATCGAGACGCTGCGAAAGGTTGATGTAGATGGCGCCGTCGACATGCCAGAATTTCGGCATGTCCTGCCTGCGGACGGTGCTCGACATCGGCAGCAGCGGATGCATGACGCCCGATTCGTCGATCCTTCTCGTGAGAACGGGGTTTTCCGTCACTTCGGAAACCGACGCAAGGCCGAGCATCCCGTGTTCGGCGAACACTTCGAGCGCGCCGTCGATTTCCTGCGCACGTCGAAGCGGGCTTGTCGGCTGCAGCGTGACCACTACATCGTGGGCGCGCCCCAAGCGCGCCATCGTGTCGCGGGCATGCACGATGGCGTCGATCGTCTTCGACGAGTCGAGCGCAAGCGCGGCGGGGCGCATGAACGGCACCGCCGCGCCGAACGAACGCGCCACGTCGGCGATATCTTCGCTGTCGGTGGTCACGATGACGGTGTCGACCGACGCGCTGTTTCTGGCCGCCGCGATCGTGTATGCGATCAGCGGCCGACCGCTGAACATCTTGATGTTCTTCTTCGGTATGCCCTTGGAGCCGCCCCGCGCGGGGATGACGGCGAGAACGCTTTTGCCCTGGAT
>JBKTHK010000092.1:0-4926 GCA_047240885.1 Slackia sp.
TCTGTAGAGATGCGTTTGGAAATCCATCGTTTCGCTTTGCAGAACCTTGTCCTCTTTCTTCGGTTCGTACAGTCCGGGGGAGAACTGCGTCTGAGTCTCCTTTTCATAGCGGTTCCTGGAACGCAGCGTAAGCACGCAGCTTTCAGGCATAGGCGCGATGGCGATGAGACGGTAGTCCGCGTCGTCTTCGTGTTTGCACGCAACCGTGTCTACTCCGAATACTAATATGCCGTCTGGCTTCAGCATTCGACGTATTGTTGCCAGGACCGATCGACACGTCGCGACTTCTGTGAAAAGTGACATGGAGCTTGATGCGACGAACGCGTAGTCGAACAAGACGCTCGGCCGGTAGCTCATGATGTCGCATTGGACGACGTGTGCGTCAGGCGCCTTTCGCCTGAGCTTTTCGAGCATTTCGCGAGACGAATCGACGCCCTGGATATCGAAGCCCCTTTGCATAAAGGGAATGAGGAATCGCCCGCTGCCGCAGAGCGGCTCCAGGATCCTCATTCCTTCTTTTGCATAGGAGAGGCAGAATGCCAGCTCTTCCTCAGAAGCATGGCAATGCAAGAACTCGTACATTTCCGTGCATAGACTTCCATAGTAATTTTTCACAGGCTTTTTTCTCCGTTCGGATTGTAGTTGGCGCAACACGCATCCCAGCATACCGATTCGCATTCGGCTGGACTGCACGCTGGCTGAGTAGTTCGGATGCTGAGCGAAAAAAATCAAAATTACCTCTTGTCATCGAGTGGGTCATAGCATAATATATCAACTCGCAGCTGATAAGGCTGTCATGTCGGAGTGGTGGAACGGCAGACACGCTAGCTTGAGGTGCTGGTGCCCATTACTCAGGTGTGCGGGTTCAAATCCCGCCTCCGACACCATCGGAAATCAAAGACGGCCACATGGCCGTCTTTTTGCATGCACGCTTATCTTGTTTCTATCACGGAGCAATTCGACAAAGCCAAACACGGTTTCTTCTCTTTGTTCTCCTGCGCTTTGGCTGCCTTTGCGTGCCACTGTCTGACCTGCTCGTCGTCGGAAAAGCGTCTGAGCATGTCGGCGTATCCCAGCAGGCCTCTGTGTTCATATGGCAAAACCGAAACACCGCTTTGATCCGCGGCCTATCGACATTCCCGATGTGTCACGCCAGAATCCTCTTTATCCGACTGTTGGGGTTTTCTATTCTGTTCGAGGTTGGCGGGGACCGGCCCGCCTTCGTCCAGCCCCTCGTCGAGATAGGTGAGCAGGGTTTCCACATTGCAAAGCGAAACGAGGTTTTTATTGGCCCTCCTTAGCTGTTCGTGCCTGAATCCCCGCCGTCGTCGGAGACTCTTTCAAAAACCCTCCCTCGTAGTCGGCGCACCGTCTACGGAGGCTTGCCAGCCATGCGGCCGCCTCGTCGCCGTCTTTCACACGGAGCAGCTCTTCGCTATTCCGTACAGTTCCGTTCCCGCCTGGTTTTCAAGTGGGTCGTCGTGCAACGTTTGACCGCGCTGAAGGTATGGAATGTGCGGCGCCATCTTTGCGCCCCGGCTCTCATGGCCCCGTTCCTTTTCATCCTGGAGCTACAGATATCCTATTCGAGTGTCACCACACACCTCCGCAGCAGGCCGACTTTTATTGGGGAAAGATAGCCTGAACCGGGCTGCCAAGTGAAAAGCGGACGCATTCTTCTTGTCTATAGGCAAGTCGAGCGGTGGCTACTTCTCGATGCTGTTTCATAGCTTGAACTGGGATTACTGGTGTGAACTAGACACGCTTTTTGCCGATATCCCCGATTTGACGAATGAGCCGTGGGGGCCGAAAACGTGGTCCTGAGCAAAGCTTTTCTGTTCTCATAAAAATTTTCAAAAAAGTGCTTGCACTGAGCCGGGGAATGGGTATTATATCACTCGTCGGTTCGAGCAGAACGGTTCGGACGACAGCGAATGGGCGGTTAGCTCGGGGAGAGCACTACCTTGACACGGTAGGGTCACAAGTTCAAATCTTGTATCGCCCACCATTTGCGGACATGGCTCAGTTGGTAGAGCACAACCTTGCCAAGGTTGGGGTCGCGGGTTCAACCCCGTTGTCCGCTCCAGCAATGTTCAGGTCCCGTTTCTGACGGGACCTGCTTTGACAAACGGCGAGATGGCCAAGTGGTAAAGGCAGGGGCCTGCAAAGCCCTCACCACCGGTTCGAATCCGGTTCTCGCCTCCATATGCGGACATGGCTCCAGTTGGTAGAGCACAACCTTGCCAAGGTTGGGGTCGCGGAGTTCGAGCCCCGTTGTCCGCTCCAGATTAGTCAGCCCCTCAGCCGAGGGGCTTTTTATATTGTCATTGCTCGATCGAACGAACTTATGGATGAAATCGCTTCGAACCTACGTATTTTTTCATTGGTCCAAATAGAGGTTCTGCTCTTCGCCATTCGGTTTACTGCCTGCGTTGGTTGACGTACGATGCTTTTGCTGTGATTGCGTATGCGTCTCCAGCGTCCGATGATTTTCTTCTTTCTCTGCGTTCGAGGAGCGTGTATGGGCGATTTCTCCGATAGGGTTTTCAAGCAGGTTCGACGCATTCCGCAAGGCAAGGTTTCGACATATGGGCAAATCGCTCGTCTCATCGGTAGTCCGCGTTCGGCGCGCTACGTAGGCTGGGCTTTGCGCGGAAACACTCAGCCGGTGAAAACGCCGTGCCATCGGGTGGTCTTCAAAAACGGTCGCCTTGCCGAAGGGTACGCATTCGGCGGCGAGACGGTGCAACGCGAGCTTCTCGAGAAAGAAGGCGTGCGTTTCATCGATGCACACCATGTGGACATGGGAGCGTCTCTGTGGAATCCGGAGCTTGACGGTACGAATCGTTCCATCGATATCGACTGGGAACGCGAAATGGGCAACGACTAGCAGAGCAAGAAAAATTTTCAAAAAGTGCTTGCACTGAGCCAGGGAATGGGTATTATCAACTCGTCGGTTCGAGCAGAACGGTTCGGACGACAGCGAATGGGCGGTTAGCTCAGGGGAGAGCACTACCTTGACACGGTAGGGGTCACAAGTTCAAATCTTGTATCGCCCACCATTTGCGGACATGGCTCCAGTTGGTAGAGCACAACCTTGCCAAGGTTGGGGTCGCGGGTTCGACCCCGTTGTCCGCTCCAGAATTTATAGCCTCGCTTATGCGGGGTTTTTCATTTATCGACCCCGGAATCGTTAGGGTTGAAGAATCGCTTAAGAAGCTCCAGATATCGAAGGCCTTATTTCTCCTTGCATTTGTTGGAAGCCAAAAGGAAGTTCTGTTGAAATGCAATTCAACAGAACCAAGTTCTCTCCTGCATTCGAGAGGAAAAGAGAGGTTGTAGGACAAAAGAGAAGGCCCCGCGGGGCCTTCTCTTTTCCTGATAAGCTACTTCTGCATCCGAATGCCAACGTATTGGGCGGTTTCAGGCAGGCCTGAAATGTTGTATACGTCTGCAAGGGGGCAAGCGGATATGCGCCAGGCATACGTTCCGGAATCTGCTTGGATGGTTCCTTCTTTATAGGTGTTTCCCACTTCGTCTATTCCTTCGTCCGATATGGCGACGGCGTTGTTGTCGGCCCATCCTTCGCTTTCGAGCGCTGATTGGATCGCCTGTCCTGCGTCGGCGGATTGAAGATCCGCGTAGCGAATCCTCATGGAGACGCCTTCCTTGCGCTCGGTCGAGAAGCGCCACGAGCCTACGAGATACTTCGACGCCTGCACGGCATCCATCTTGCCTATGCCGCCGGCAAAGGCAACCATGCCAAATCGTCGACAGTAACATCCGACGGCAGCTTCATTATGTCGAAGCCTTCTTCGCCCTCGCCGAGCAGACTGACCGTTGTGTATCCTGCGTCCTGCAAAGCCGTTGCGATCGACCCGTCGTCGAGATCGATGTAGTCCTGCAGGACCGGAAGGTCGTAAGAGACGTTTCGGTGGATGTTCTCTTCGATGGTTGCCGCCGAGCGTTCTTCGCCATGCAGTATCTGGTCGATGGCCTTAGACCCCGCAAATCCGCCGACAACCGCCGCTATGACGGCACCTGCGACGCAAGCGGCCATGACAAGGCGAGGAGGGTCGAAGGGGCGCTTGAGAACCGATCCGTCGAGATAGCGGATTGCACCATGGGTAGCTGTTTTTGGAGCATGAGGGTGATCATGCGAAGGTTTCGTATGGTTCATCAGATTCCGTTCTCAAAAGAAACAATCTGCGTCATTATAGCACTGCGCATTTTTCTGCTTCATCTGGACGATGCGCATGCTAGGAGGGAGTAGTTGGCATCATATTCAGATGCGGCACGTCAACAGACCCGGTTTTTCGCCTGGCGTGCCTTAAATAGCGAGACTCTGGCTATAACGTGCGAACCGTCGTTCGCTTGTATTGGTTATGCCGGGGTCGTGATTCTGTGCGTCTGTGCTCCGGTTTCGTATGAAAGGAGCACTGTGGATCTTTCCATCTTCGCCACGCCCGAAGCGTGGATCAGCCTCGTCACGCTGATTTTCCTCGAAATCGTCTTGGGCATCGACAATCTCGTCTTTATCTCCATTACCACGAACCGTCTGCCGGAAGAGAAGCAGCACATCGGCCGCAAACTCGGTCTTGCTGGCGCGCTCATTATGCGCATAATCTTTTTGTGCTTCGCATCGTATCTCGTGCACATGACCACGCCAATTTTTACGCTTGATTTTGGCGCGTACCACCATGGTCTTTCCGTTCGAGACCTCGTGCTGCTCATCGGCGGCGCCTATCTTATATATAAGGGTATCTCGGAAATCATCGACATGCTTCGTCTGACCGAGGTGAAGGCGGAGCATTCCAGCGAGCATAAAACGCTTCATATGATTACCCTTCCTCAGGCCGTTGTCACCATTATGGTCATGGACCTGGTTTTCTCCATCGACTCCGTTATTACGGCTGTCGGTATGGC
>JBKTHK010000093.1:0-4818 GCA_047240885.1 Slackia sp.
GTGTTCACCCAGCGGATGGGCGGCATTTTCCACTCGGCAAACAGGTTGAAAAGGCCTAGCGACGCGGCGAAGGTCGGCACCATGTATTGCCAGATGAAGTAGTCGGGCATCACGTAGTCGAACCCGAAGGCGCGCTGCGCCCAGCCGATCGCGGCCATCGAAGCCCATACGAACAACATGCCGGCCGCGAGGGCGCAGGCATTGCGGTAGTGTCCCAAACGTTGGTGTAGCGATTCGATCTGCGAGGGCGGCCGCAGGCCGTCCGAGAAGATCGAACCATCCCCAGAATCGAGCTTATTCTAAGCCATCCTCTACGCCACCTTCCTGACAACTGGGTTATCCGCCATCACTACCTCGATAATGCGCCTGGCATGGTCGGCCGCCGTTCCCTCGTAGGCAGGCGGGGGCACCGCGCCCTCTGACGGCGAGAGAGCCAGCGCGATCGACTCCTCGGTGAACCACCTCCTGGCCGCCCAGTCCTCGTCCATCTCGGCGAACACGGCGCCGAGCATGCGCACCAGCGACTTCCTGGACGGGAACACCTGCACCACCCGGCTCCTGCGCTTGAGCTCCCGGTTTGCGCGCTCCTGGACGTTGTTGGTGCGCAGGCGCCTGTGATGGCCGTAGGGAAAGTCCAGGTAGGCCAGGGCGTCGGCCTCGGCGTCCTCGAGCAGATCGGCCGCCCTTTGGCAGAAGCCGGCGATCTTCTCGCACGCGAGGTGGTAGAGCTCCCGCACGAGGGACGGATCGCGCTCGTCGAAGACGGCGTGCAGGATGGCCAGCACGGCCGCCCTCCTCTGCCTGCTCGGCGCGCACGACGCCGCGTTGCGCATGAGGTGCACGACGCAGCGCTGCCATGCGGCCCCGGGGAACACCTCCTCTATGGCGCGCCTCAGCCCCTCGTGGGCGTCCGAGGTCACGCACGCGACGCCGGCCACCCCGCGCTCCCGGAGGGATCGGAGGAAGTACAGCCACCCGGCGTAGGACTCGGTGTCGACGGCGCCCAGGCCGAGAACCCGCCGGTAGCCGTCCGACCCGGCCCCTATCGCCGTGACCAGCGCGCAGGACGACACATGGCCCGCGTCCCGGCACTTGAGGTAGGTGGCGTCCACCCAGACATAGGGGAAGGCGACGCCGGACAGGTCCCGCTCCTGCAGGTCGGCCACCGCGGCGTCCAGCGACTCGCAGATGCGCGACACCTGGCTGGCGCTCATGCGGTCCACTCCCAGCGCCGAGGCCACCTTCTCCACCTTCCTCGTCGACACGCCGCACGTCACCATCTCGGATACTGCGGCGATGACGGCCCTGTCCACGCGCGAGTAGCGCACGAGCAGGTCCTCCGGGAAGTAGCTGCCCCGCCTGAGCTTGGGGATGCGCAGGTTGATGACCCCCACGCTGGTGACGAGCGCGCGGTCGCGGTAGCCGTTCCTCTGGTTGCCGTCGGCGCACGCGTCCTCGGCCTGGGCGTCCATGATCTCGTTAACGAGCGCCTCGGCCATCGTCCGGATCAGCTCGCGGATGTTGACCATGCCGTCGTCGAATCTCGGCATCTCGGACAAATCGGGGCCGATTGCTGCTAAAGTGTTCATTGCGGTCATCGCCTTTCTCTGAATCATTTACTTCGCAATAAACGATTCTGGCGATGGCCGTTTCTCATGCACCGGTCAATCGGCCTGCGAAACGGTCGTTACACCAACATTCGGCACGCGATCCGGCTAGCCGCCTCGGCATTGCAGGATACAGCTGCACGAACAGCAAACCAACCCTCTTGCCGTATTGCAACTAAAACGATGACTTGCACTGCACTATGCTTCTTTCTCAAACGAGCATCTAAACGCAAGGCATTTTTGAGACGATGCGCCGGCCCCTATTGCTCAAGTTCTTTTTCGAACGGGGACTTCTTTTCATTGAACTCAATCATGTCATGCCGATCCTTTATCTGGTCAACATGATTGCTCGATTCTGTTGCCCAATAGACGCGAGCTCCTGTTTTTCGCGAACGCGCTGGAGAATCCTCTCATCGCAAACCCATCTCCACAAACGCGGCTGCCGATAATATGCGGAAGAACGGAAGCCTTTTCGATAGGAAAAGAGAATTGTTCAAATCGAGCAACTCGATCTCCGGCTTCGTCAACCCAAATCAAAGGATTGTCAACTCTTGGCTCGAACCCAAGCTTCCTCATCGTGAAAGAAGGGAATATCTGGCAATCGCAGAACGTCATAGTGATGCAGCCTGCCAGCGCATTGCATAAGGAGAGGCTGTTTTGCGAAAAGAAGATGCCCTGCCCCCGAACCGGCAGACAAAAGCCCGTAGCATCCAAACTCTCTGTCGATTACATTGTCGGGGTTTTTGCAATCCGGCGGCGCTATGCGGGCGGCGCCATAATACTCATATTCCTCTTGATCCCCATATGAAATATACAGCTTCCAACCCAGGCACATCTCGCCCTCGCCCAACTCGCGTACAGGCAGGCTTTCGACAAGCGTTTCTGCGTTAGCCACATCACCTTCCTCAAAAAGATCGATAGCCCTGGATACTCGAACACTGACGGATCTTTGGCGACGGAAGACCCGAGAAAGCCATACATCGGCTGGATCGACGAGCTTTGAAGCGGTAACAAAATTGGGGATATTTTGCCAACGACCGCGACACATCTCGGCATAAAGAAGTTCCTGACCATAGTCATCCAGCCGACATGTCGGAAGGAGGGTGTCATCGTTGTGCATATATCTCCAATAAACGCCATGGTCTCTCCTTCGCGGCACGATTCGATAGCGTCTCTGATATCAGCGCAGCTGTCATCGCAAAACACCTGAGCTTCCGAAAGGAAATCCCTTATGCGAGACGGGATCTTTGAGCGACCGTTTTCTGGGCTTTGGGCTTTTCGCGTCAGATCTGAGAATGAGATCCGGCGCGCCAGCAACAATTGATAGGACGCAAGCCTCATCCGCCTATCCAACCCTCCGATGAGCCCTAGAAGACATCCTACGATTTCCTCATCTTCTGGGCAGGCGCACATCCAGCGATCCAAAACTTTCTCCAGCAAAATGCGCTCATATGGGTCAAAGCTTCGCACTGCCCTACACACGCGACTCCTCATTTCCTTCACGCGCAATCCGCCCCACACGATCCCCCTACCGCATTTCTGTCCTATGCGGATCCTGGCGATCACAGAATCGAGAAGGATATCCGTCACGATTTCAGGCAACGACTCTGGCTCTGGCAAATCCGATTCTCTCGCTTCATAACCGGCAACTTGCATTTGCCATTGCAGGTTACCCATTTTCTCTTGCTATCGTTCAAGCTCGAACATGGGCCCAAATAACGACGGGGCCTTTGCCCGGGCTCTGACCATGATGGCGTGCGCGATGTCGTTCGATGCCGACCCGTACCATATCCATCTAATTCCTCGTTTTGTACGAGAGCAATTTAAAATAAGCTGCATCATCAGCATAACTTGCGATATCATCAACCAAATTTGTGAGCGATGCGAAGAGTGATTCATCCTTCTCTGGCAAGAGTCGCTGCCCTTGTCTCGACAAGGCGGTTGCAGATATCCCCCTTAGCAAAACCCCGCTTTGCAAGTTCGAACATGCCTCGGCGACGGGTTCCCAATGCCAGCGATCAACCGCCTGATAAAAGCGGCTTTCTCCACTTCATCTGCCAGGGCTTCGAAAGCTCGATGATCTTCTTCAGAAGTTTTTCTGGTATTTGGCGAAAACAATTTGTGCGCTGGAGCGCTCTCGATGGCAAACTCGATGTCGGAGACCGCATCCATAAAATCGCTCTCGCAACCAAGATCGATTGCCCTCTATCGCAAATTTCGAGGCAGGAACGAAGATTATCGAGGTCTTTTGGCGAGCACGTCGCATGCCCAAGTAGTCCAGCCACCAGCACATCGTCCAGACACGCGCACATGTCAATGACCTTAACTGGAACTCAATGAGCGCATAACATTTGTATTCTGATTGGCACGAGCGAATTTCGATAGCTGCGCTGGCCTCTGCTTACCGCCCAATCCACCACCACTTTCATCAGCGTATCCGACATTCTGTTGTCACCCGACCATGTTGCCGCATTGTCCAACTCGAGCAAATCGTATGCTTGGAGCTCCGTTGCCACCCCAGCTTGAACAGAGCGCCAAAGATATCAATGAGATTGAAAGGAGTAGTCCTTATGGTCGGTAAACCTGGCCGATCCGAAAGAATAGCTTCGTCGCAGTGCAATGCAAGTTCTCTGCAGACAGAAAGCAAAGGCCTTAGCAGGCCATGCGTCTCTGCGGCATCTTGAGACACCAGTAAAGTCGATCCGTCCGAGCCATATTTCTCTTGAAGATATTTTCCTGGAATGTCGCTACCAGATTTCTGGAGGTGCTCGAGAATTCGCAGCTTTACACAAAGAGGCTTGCTAGAGAAAACAAAGGGCTCCAGCTCTTTCTCCTCAAGCGCTCTCTCGATATTAGCCACTCCTTTACTAGAGACAAATATCATGTACGGCACGGCGCACGTCTCCATCGTCAGCGAGCCAGGCCAAGATGGGGCCCGAATCCACTCCTTGAAAACACATGCCTCCCTAGTTCCTGGCCGTACAGCTTCATCATGCCCCACGGAATATCCGAGACAGGCGGAGGCCCGCAACGCCCTGATGAAAGACAGATACTCTCTGTGGGAGTTGTCAATCCAAGCAATAGCCTTTTGCATATCCAGCATCATGGATCCGAAGCCATCACGATCAGACTCGTAACCGAAAATGAAACTTTCAGCAAAAAGCCCCAGGGTAAAACCATCTTCGTAGACACCTCCTTCCCTCACTTCCAG
>JBKTHK010000094.1:0-458 GCA_047240885.1 Slackia sp.
GCTACGGGCAGCAGGCCATGGCCGTGGCGCTCGGCGGGGAAGTGGGCCACACCGAGAAGGGCGAGTACGGCCCAGCGGTCATCACGCGGGCGGGCGAGTCGGCGCTGTTCGACGGCACCCCCGGCGAACAGACCGTGTGGATGAGCCACCGCGATGCTGTGAGCCGCGTGCCCGAGGGCTTCTCCATCACGTCGCGCACCGAGGTGTGCCCGGTGGCGTCCATGGAATACCCCGAGCGGCGCCTGTTCGCCACGCAGTTCCACCCCGAGGTGCGCCACACCGAGTTCGGCCAGACCATGCTGCGGAACTTCCTGTTCGGCGTGTGCGAGCTTGAGCCCGATTGGACTATGGACTCCATCATCGACGACTCCATCGAGGCCATCCGCGCCGAAGTGGGGGACGACCGCGTCCTTCTGGGCCTTTCGGGCGGCGTGGACTCATCGTTGGTGGCGGCGTTG
>JBKTHK010000094.1:468-4311 GCA_047240885.1 Slackia sp.
TTCACCAAGCAGTTCGACGTCGACTTCGTGCACGTGCACGCCGAGGAGCGCTATCTTGAGCTTCTGGCCGGCGTGACCGACCCGGAGGAGAAGCGCCGCATCATCGGCACGCAGTTCTGGAAGGAGTTCTTCGCCGTGGCGGAGGACTTGGCCCAGGACGGCCGTCCGGTGAAGTATCTGGCCCAGGGCACCATCTACCCCGACATCATCGAGAGCGGCGCGCGCAAGACCGGCGGGAAGGCGAGCACCATCAAGAGCCACCACAACCTCATTCCGTTCCCCGAGGGCGTGCATTTCGACCGATTGAGCCGCTGGACCATTTCTTCGGACGAGGTGCGCGCGCTGGGCACGGCGCTGGGCCTGCCCGACCATCGTGCCGTCAGCCCTTCCCTGGCCCCGGCCTTGCCATCCGCATCATCGGCGCGGTGGATGCCGAGAAGCTGGAGATCCTGAAGAACGCCGACGCGATCGTGCGCGAAGAGCTTGACGCGTACAACCAGAAGCTGTTCGAAGAGACCGGCGAGCGCAACAGCGAGCATGCGTGCTGGCAGTATTTCGCCGTGCTGCCCGACATTAAAAGCGTGGGCGTGATGGGCGACGAGCGCACCTACGCGCGCCCCGTGATTCTGCGCGCGGTTGAGAGCAGCGACGCCATGACCGCCGACTGGGCGAAGCTACCCTACGACGTGCTGGCGAAGGTGAGCGGCCGCATCGTGGCCGAAGTGCCTGGCGCCAACCGCGTGTGCTACGACATCACGAGCAAGCCGCCGGCCACGATCGAGTGGGAGTAGATTTCAGGGTATAGGTTGCAGGTGGTTTACGATTCAACATTTCCGCATTTCATAGCGTTGTTCTGATTTCCTATCGGACGAAATAACGTCATTAGGACGTCATCAGAGGGGTCGTTTTTCCTACCGAGAACGACCCCTTTTCCGTCCTTGACCATTCTAAGTTGGCATACACCACGGCACGCGGCGACACACAACGAACGGAGAGTAAATAGATTGCCCCGCTGATCGTCCCGGCGCGCAGTTGCGGAGCCGAAGCCTCCAGATGAAACTCAATCCGCCGTTTCTGGCGATTCTCACTCTCGACAAGGGCGTGCAATTCAAGACAAGGCGCAAATGTCGATTTCGCGGCACGCAAGACCGACCAACAAATGAGGCGCTCTATCAGAGCGCCTCTTGCAGCAGAACCCATGCAGCCTATAGATTGTCGATCGCCTCTCGAAACTCTTCGACGACACAGTCATCAAAGCAGTCGTGCTCAGGGAGCACTTCCCCACCTTGACTCCAAGTTACAATTTTTCCGGTCTCGCAATCTGCGCAGGCCAACCATTCATCATGGTTTTCAATAACCACAAGGTTCAAAGGCAAGCCATACTTGCGATAGAGCAGGGTGTTCTCGACAAATATCAAGCTGTCATCGCATCCTACACCCAAAATCTCAACTCCACCTACGCCGCCATGACCGAATAAAAGGTTGTCCACTCTGACGAACCGTTCTTTGTCGCTCAACTTTGTCGTTTCTTCCATCCGCGCCTCCTATTCCAGGATTTCTTCAGCCTCCGCATTTTTTTGCCCCGTCGCTACAGGGGGGCAAAAACGGACGATGTCCGTATCTTTATTAACAAACGTAATGCCTCGGGCACCACAACTTACCATAAAGTAACTGTCCAAAATAATTAGGACAGTTAAATAATGGATACTTGACTAATGGAACAAGGTACAAATATAATTTGTCCAGAGCATTTTGGACAAGATGTTAATAGGTCGCAATCGGAACGTTCAAGAACCAGAGTCGAAACAGGAAGCAGGAAGCCGAAAACCGTGATACGTGAAGCGGCGTAGCTTAAAAACATGACGGAATAGCACGTCAAAAAATACCCCCGAAAAGACGGGCGCCAAGCCAAGCCGTAACGCACCAGCAGATTTCCAACTCCGAAAGGACGCCAATGAAGAGCAAGACCGCAAGGCTCGAAGAGCTTTGCACCATCAAAACGGAGCCCCGACTAGCCGGGCGAAAAATCTCCGAGGGAATCGACCCAAAGGAGGTCAAAGTCCTCCTGCCCCGCGCCATGCAGGCCGGCACCATCGTCGACGAAGACCTCGCCGTCGAAGTCGTCGGCGAGGTCAAAGACGAGAACTTCACCCACGAGGGCGACGTCGTCATCAAGCTCTCCACCCCGTACGATTCCGTATACGTCGACAAGGCCCACGAGGGAATCATGATCGCCTCGTTCGGCATGGTGCTGCGCAAGAAGCCCGAAGCAGAGCTCAACATGCAGTACCTGTCCATGTTCCTCAACCTGCCACAAACCAATTCCGTCCTGCAAGCGGTTAGTACTGGCCAGAGCGCCGCAATGGCCATGCTCAACGCCAGACGGTGGCCGATATCGAAGTCCCGCTGCTCCCGATTGGGCGCCAGCGAAAGCTCGCAGCCCTCTTCCAGGCCGTGCGGGAACGCAAGCACCAGTACGTACGACTCATCGAACTCGATGAGGAACTCGTCACCAGCCAAATGACAAAGTCAATCTGGGAAGAGAAGGAGTGACCATGCGCAAGAAAATCGGATTCAAGTTTGCCTCGTTCTCCGTCTCAACCCCCGACGGCAAGGACCTTGCACCAAAGCTGCAGAAGCTCCTTTGGTCGTATATGGACAAGATGCGCCCATGCGACCCCACCGACATACTCGACCTTTCAGCATTCATGCTGTACTGTTCGTATGTGTCGCGCAATGTTGATGAACTCGGCCTCGACGACTTCGACCTTGATTTCTTGATTGACGAGACCAGAGAACGCCTCGGCAACGTATACGTAGCAACGGACTTCGTGGACTACTATGCAGGGCTCTGCACCCAGAACAACAATCTTCCAGACCTGCGTGGAATAGATCTCCGCACGCACGATCTGTCAAAGGCGATAGCGGCCTGGACCGAAATGCTCGACGCTTCAGGCCTCAGCCTGATGGAAGGCAATGGTTGCGAAACAGCATCGACCATCTGGCACGTCCTCGCCGAAACGTACGCCTCGGACTACTGGGGCAGACGCAGCGGCGAGTTGGCGACGCCGCTTTCTATAGCCGACCTTGCAACAAGGTTCGCCGGTGTAGAGGGAAAGAGCGTTCTCGACTTCGCATGCGGCAACGGCATCTATCTCTCCACTGCACTTTCGAAGGGTGCAGCCTCTGCCTGCGGCAGGGACATCAATATCCAGGCCGTCATGCGGGCCAAAATCAGCTGCTTCTTCGCCGACCCGACAACGAGACATGACATCGTCATCGCTGACGCCCTCACGGTCGCATCGGCGACAGCTCCCGCGCAATGCGTCTTCGTGGCGCCCCCGCTTGGCATGCGCCTGCGCGAGTTCGACATCCCGGAGAGGGGCTACTACGCCGACGTGATGGCCTCAGCCGTGGGTGATTCTGCCATGCGCACGCCCAACATGGAGGACTTCTGCGTCGCGAAGGTGCTCGCCTCCCTCACCGACGACGGCACGGCAGTCCTTCACGTATCCGCGAGTTTCCTGTTCCACCAGCAAAGGTCACGACAGACGCTCCGAAGCGCCCTGATCGAGGGCGGCCATCTGCGTACCGTCATCGAGCTGCCGGGCGGAGTCATCCCCGGCACGGGCGTGAAGAGCGCACTGCTGGTCATCGGAAAGCAGCCCACGGAAGACGGCGTCCTTATCGTCGACCTCGACAGCAAGGAACTCGCCGACAAGGGCTACGTCACCAAGGGCAGAGGCCGCTGCGAGATCACCGAGGCCGGCGTCGACTGGCTGGTCAAGACGGTCGAAGACCGCGTAGACATCCCGTGGGTGTCAACGGTCGCAGTCCGTGAGC
>JBKTHK010000095.1:0-4122 GCA_047240885.1 Slackia sp.
CAAAGTGCCGATCTGGGCGCGCTGCTCGAGGCCTAGCGCCATGGCGAGATAGCGGAGAAGGTATAGCTGCCGCGGAGATGACTCCGACGATGCCGAAAGCTGCGTATTGTAGCGGGGCGGCAGGGAAGGAATAAGCGGCGAATGCAGACGGGCGCGGGGCGCGGTTTTTTTGAACTGCGCCCCGTTTCTTATTTCGAGGATGCAAAGCTGTCGTCAACGGTTATCTTGCAGACGGCGTGCGGCTCGCGCTCTTGCACGATTTCGGATACGCGGCGCACGAGCTCTTCGTTGTCGAGAGCGAGGCCGTGTGGTCTGAGTACGTCGAAGATAACGTTGGTGTGCGTGGGGCCGGGAACGATGCGCAGATCATGGATGGTCAGGCGCGGGTCTATGCGTCGAATATTCTCCACTATCCATCTGCGCAGATCGCCGATGGCCGCGTCCGAAGTGACGATGGGGTCGTAATGCAAGACGAGAAGGATGTTTTCCTCTTCGCGAAACGCCTCTTCTATGTTGTCGATGATGTCATGGCTTTTGAGCGGGTCCATCTCGGCGGCCATCTCCACGTGGGCGCTTGCGAAGCGCCGACCGGGACCGTAATCGTGGACGATAAGGTCGTGCGTATCGAGCACGCCAGGATAGCTGGTTATCTTGCGGTAGATATGCTGGACGAATTCGGGGTCGGGAGCTTTTCCGAGCAAGGGATCCACTGTGTCGCGGACAAGTTCGGCGCCGCTGTAGATAATGAAGGCTCCTACGGCAAGACCCGCCCAGCCGTCGAGGTCGATGCCGAGGAATTCGGAAGCAAGGGTGGCGGCAAGCACGGCGGCGGTGGCTATGACGTCGTTGCGCGAGTCGGCGGCGGTGGCCATGAGCGTGTTGGAGTTGATTCGCGTGCCGATGCGCTTGTTGAACAGGGCCATCCAAAGCTTCATGAGGATTGACAACGCAAGGACTGCCACGATGGCGATGCTGAATTCCACGGGTTCTGGCGAAAGTATCTTCTCGAACGAAGAGCGAACGAGTTCTACGCCGATGATCAGAATGAGCACGGCGACGGCGAGGCCTGAGAGGTATTCGAAGCGTCCGTGGCCGTAGGGATGCTCGGCATCCGCCGGCTTGCTGGCGAGTTTGAAGCCGAAAAGCGAGATGATATTGCTCGATGCGTCGGAGAGGTTATTGAGCGCGTCGGCCACGATTGCTACCGATCCCGCAGCGGCTCCTATGGCACCTTTGGCCGCGCAGAGGACGATGTTGCATGCGATGCAGACAATGCTTGCAAATGTGCCGTATGCCGTGCGGACGCGGGGATTTTCCACGTCGTCGTGGTTTTTGACGAATTTTCTAACGAGCCATTCAGTCATGAGAACCTCTTTGTGTCTAATCAGTTGTCACACTATAGCCCAATTCGTATGACGTCGTGCTATGTATCGCGCATAAAGAAAGCGACCCGCGCAGTGACGGGTCGCTTCAGTCGGTTTGTAGCGGAAGCGCTCTATATTATGCTTCGGCCGCTTCCTTGTTGAAAGGCTCGAGGTCCTTGACGCTCTTGCCGATTTTTTTCTTCAAGACGATTAGCACGCCAATGGTGAGTGCGGCGCCGAGAGGCAGGCAGATGAAAGCATTCTGCACGAAGCCCGCAATGACGAACATCACGAAGGAAACGCACGCCATGGTAATGACGTAGGGCAGCTGCGTGGAGACGTGCTCGACATGGAGCATGTTCGCGCCGGCGGACGACATAACCGTAGTGTCGGAAATAGGCGAGCAGTGGTCGCCTGCAACAGCGCCTGCCAGGCATGCGGAGATGCCGATGATCAACAAGGTGGGATCGTTGGCGAAGATGGGCATTACGATGGGGATCAGGATACCGAAGGTGCCCCAGCTGGTACCCGTGGAGAAGCCCAGGAAGACGGCAACCAAGAAGATGACGGCGGGCAGCAGGTTGAACAGGCCCGGTGCGGCGCCTTCGACCAAGCCGGCGACGAAGACGTCGGCGCCCAGAAGCGAGGTCATGTTCTTCAGGGTGACGGCGAAGGTGAGTACCAAAATGGCGGGAACCATGGCGTTGAAGCCTGCGACGAACGCCTCGGATGCGGTTTTCAGGTTGAGTACGCGACGAGCGATAAGGTACAGGAAGGTGAAGGTGACGGCAATCAGAGAGCCCCACGGAAGAGCTGCAAAGGCGTCGGTGTTGCCGAAGGCCTCGATGACGTTGCCGTTAGCGTCGCCGCCGAAGAAGCCGCCCACGTAGAGCATGGCGCCGATGCAGCAGACGATCAGCACAATGATGGGAAGCAGCATATCCCACAGGCTTGCCTTCGGGTTACCGACGGGCTTCTCTTCCTCGAGGGAGCCGAGCCTGCCGTCGCGATAGGCTTCGAGCTCAGCTTTCGCCATCGGGCCGTAGTCGAAATTCAGGAAGATGAGGCCGATTACGAAGACGATCATGAGCAGCGAGTAGAAGTTGAACGGAATGGCCTGGATAAACAGCTCGATGCCGTTGACGCCAAGGTCTTGCGCAACGCCGGAAACGGCGGCGGCCCAGGAAGAGACCGGTGCGATCATGCAGATGGGCGCAGCGGTTGCGTCAATAATGAAAGCGAGTTTCGCGCGGGAGACGTTCTTGCTGTCGGTAAGCGGGCGCATGACCGAACCGACGGTCAGACAGTTGAAGTAGTCGTCCACGAAGATGAGACAGCCCAGGATGAAGGCGGAAATCTGCACCCCGACGCGAGATTTTACATGGGTGCCTGCCCAGCGGCCGAATGCGGCGGCGCCGCCGGCTGTGTTGACCAGCGCAACAAGCATGCCGAGCACGACAAGGAATATGAAAATGCCGGCGTTATCGGCGACAGCGGGCATGAGTCCCTCGCCGACGATGGTGTCGAGCGTGGTCACGGGATTGAATCCTGCTACGAGCAGGGCGCCCATGACGATGCCGACGAACAAAGACACGTACACTTCTTTGGTGACGAGCGCCAAGACGATGGCGATGATTGCCGGAGCGAGAGCCCAGGCTGAGTTGACGAATTCCACGTCCGTTCCTTTCTGCGTCAAGCTTGGGACATGGTTGGGCGTCAAAAAAAGCAGGCCTTTTAGGCATGCGTTGGCTCTCGACCATGGCAGCTCTCCGCGTTGTGCGACAGTGCGCAGCGTGTTTCGCTGCGCCCCAGGATCGATCGATGAGGCTTCGACCGTCCTTCGGCGCCGTTCCCTTTCGCCTTGCGCTTGCCTCAGCATGGATGCAAGGTTACTGATGAAAGGCGCACCTCTACCTGGTCGCGTATAATACCAGATTTTTCGTGCAGTTGCTCAAAAACGCGCGAGTGGTCGCTTTGGGCGCGCCTAGCGACCCCGGAGAGCTCCAGACCCCCGGTGATTCCGGCGGCCCCCGGGAAGCCCCGGGCCCTGGCGATTCCGGCGGCCCCGGCGACCGTGCGCCGTTGAGCTCTGGCAATCCTGAGTACCGAGCCTTGCGCGCATCCAATCCGTGCTATTTCGTAGAAAGTGGCAAACGGGGTGTCAAAAACTGCCTAAATAGCATGGATAAGGCGTATCGGTAGTGAGTGCGAGCGAGATAACGGTGTGGGGCACGTGTCGATTGCATGCATGGGCGTGCGCGCCTTTGTTGACGAGCGTTTTTTTCGCACATGGCGCACCGCTGCTGCGCCGAGGATTCTCGCTTCTTTCGAGGGCTTGCGTTGCGGGGCGATTTTTATCGGGGCAAGGCGATGCTCGGTTCGGTTACGCTTCGGGGTCGAATCGCCAGATGGAGAAATGCTGCGGGCAGTCATAGACGTGAAACGAACGTCCTGTTGCTGTCTGGTATGACCGGAATTCGCCCTGCCGAAGGAGGCTCCAGCCGCTTCTTCCAATATAGGAATAGGTCTCTCCGTTGTCGGACATGTGGACAAGCGTGAGCGACCGGCGTGCTTCCGCCTCGATTTTCATGATGAACTGCATGAGCACGTTGGTGTCGAAGGGGTTGAAAAGATACACGTGCGTGAAGGCGGCAAGCGGCATTTCGAGCGCATTGCCGCACAGCACGTCGACGTTTTCGAAGCGTCGGGTCCAGGCGCGAGCGTATTCGGCGATATCGGGGTCGAGCTCTATGCCCGT
>JBKTHK010000096.1:0-3766 GCA_047240885.1 Slackia sp.
CGTCTCCTCGCTAGTGGTGGCGCGCATTCTTTCTGCGGCGTCGCTTAACGTGGTCGCGAGTAAAAGCGAGGGGTTTGGCCTGTCGATCATCGAGGCCATGAGGGCGGGCGTGCCTTCGCTTGTCTACGAAGGCATCGACGCCTTCGTAGATTTCGAGGGCTTGCGCTCGGTTCGGTCGTTCGCGACGCTTTCGCCGCAGTGCCTTTCCGAGGCGATGTCGGCATGCCTAGCCGAATCGTACGATGCTTCGGCCATCAGGCGGGAAGGGCAACGATACGGCCTGACGGCGATAATCGATGCCTACCTCGCTGTGCTCGAGCGCGCTCGTACGGGGGTTGAGAATGGATAGGACGGCAGTGGAACAATGTGGATTTGCCGGCAGCGCGCCTGCTCGGTTTAAATTCGAGGGGACGTTCCTGGATTACTTCTTCCCGCTTCTGGGAATCCTCCAGTTTTATTCCCTGGGATCGACGGGATCGTACGGTTCAGTCATCTTGTATATTTACGGAGCCATGCATATTGTTTTGTCGATAGGCCGCAGGGAGCTTTTCGTGCATAAGGGCCTTCTGGTCTTCGTCCTGTATGCTCTAGTGGTTCAGCCCATCGTGTTCGAGATGTACGGCGGGTGGAATTCGGCTCGCCTGTTCAACTATGTTACGGTGGCCTACATTTTCATTCTGCTGGTGTTTTTTTCCAACCGATTGAATATCAATGTTTTTTACAGGAATTACGTCATCGTCGCCTCGATTGCTTCTGCGGCGATCGTGATTCAGGCATTTCAGCTCTACGTTCTCGGCCAGCCGGTATACGGCATAGCCCTGCTTCCGTGCGATACGTCGTCGTGGTTCGACGGCGGAACGAGGCCGTGCGGCCTTTTCCCGGAGCCGTCGGTGTATGCCTACTACATCCTTCCGTTGCTTTTTCTCATGCTGAAACGGGGAAGCGTGCGCCTTGCCATGGTTTTTTCGGCCTGTATCATCGTGTCGACGTCCACGCTTGGCATCTTGTGCTGCTTCGTTTTGTGGGGCTGGTATCTGTTCTTCGAACTGAAAGATTTGCGCAAGGCGTTCGCCTACTGCTTCTTTTTGATTGCGGCGGCCGCGCTTTTGTTCGGCGCCGAAATCGCGGGCATCGCCCTTGATAAGATATTGTCGACCGACTACGCCAACAGCCCGCGTTTGACGCGCGGATTCTTTATCTTTTTGAATCTCGATTTCTGGGAGCAGGTATTTGGCATCGGCTTCAATAATCTGCAGTACTACATCGATTCGGGGCGCGTTATTCTTACCGACTACGCCTCGACGATCGTCTCGTACGAGAACAGGGCCTATGTGACAAGCGTGTATCAGGTTTTGATCGGATACGGCATCGTGGGCTTCGTCTTGTACTTCGTTCCGTTTTTCAAACAGGTCGTCCAAGACAGGGGCAACCGCATTCTCATCGTGCTGTTCTTGGCGCTCTCGGTTGCCCAGACGATGTTTTTCAGCATGAGCTTCCTCGTCTGGGCCATTCCCATGTTCAACCTGATCGATAAGGAGTCTTCGAGCGCATTCTTCAAGATTCCGTGCGTCAAGCGAGGCCGGGCATGTCGGAATCGTTAAAGAGCAAAACGGCGAAAGCCCTTGTCTGGAAATTCGCCGAACGAGGGTTGTACCAGGTCGTCGCGTTCGCGGTCCAGGTGGTTCTGGTGCGTCTGCTCGCTCCCGAGCAGTTTGGCGCGATGGCTATCATGCAGGTGTTTCTCGTATTGTCGAATTCTCTGGTGCAGTCGGGCTTGAGCAATGCGCTTGTGCGCGCCGAACGGGTAAGCGAGCGCGATTACACGGCGGTTTTGAACCTGTCGTTCCTGATGGCGCTCGTCTTGTATCTGGCGGTGTTTCTCATCGCACCTTTCGCGGCCGATTTCTACGCCATCGAAGAGCTTTCCGCCGAATTGCGCGTTCTTGCCCTCGTACTTTTCGTCAATGCGTTTCAGTCGGTGCAGGTTGCACGGGCCAACAGGGAGCTGAAAACGAAGTCGATCATGAAGTCGACGCTGGCGGGCTCGCTTGTGTCGGGCGCCGTCGCCATTGCGTTGGCCGCCGTCGGGATGAATGCATGGGCGCTCGTGTGCCAGACCATGCTCATGCAGGTCGTGTGCTGCATCTCGTTGCGGATCATCGAAGGATGGTCGCCCCGCATCGGCCTCGGATTGAAAGAGGCTCGGAGGTTTTGGGCCTTCGGATGGAAGGTCGCGGCGTCGGGGTTGGTATTCAACGCGTACCAGAACGTGTTCGACCTGGTTGTGGGCAAGGCGCTTTCCGCCCATGCGCTCGGCCTGTTCAGCCAGGGCAGGAAGATCCCCTACATCATATTCAACTCATTCGACGGCTCCATACAGACGGTCATGCTTTCGTCTCTTTCGAAGGTGCAAGACGATAGCGAGCGGTTCGTGCGTGTTTTACGCCACATGGTGAAGACGGGCGTGCTCGTGGTGGCGCCCATCATGCTTTTCGTCGCCTCTTCGGCGGGCTGTCTCGTTCCTTTGGTTTTCGGGCAGGAATGGGCGTCGAGCGCTCCCGTTGTGACCGCATTCGCCATCGGCTATTCTTTGTCGTCGGTGTCTTCGTCGAACCAGCAGGCGCTCAACGCTTTGGGACGAAGCGATATTTTTCTCAAGCTCGAGGTGGCGAAGGCCGTCATCGGACTGTCTATTTTCGGGGCGGTCCTTCTTGCGAGCGGGGAAGTGGTGGTCATCGCGTGCGGTGCGGGGTTCGTCTTGCTGCTTGCCACTGCGATTAATTCCATTCCGGTCAAAAGACTGACGGGCTACGGGTATCGCGCGCAGATCAAAGACGTCGCTCCCACGTATATATCGGCCTGCCTGTCTGCGGCGCTTTCGTTTGCGGCGGGACTGCTGTGCGAGGGATTGCTACTTTCTTTCTTCGTGCAATGTGCCGTCATGTTCGCAAGCTATATCGTCGTGCTGTGGGCGACAAAAAACGAGTCTGCCTCGTATGTGTGGCGCCATATACGAAAGCGAAAGGTGACGTCTTCATGAGCGGTTCGGAGTTTTTAAGCGAGGCGATGTGATGTGGGTAAAGTAACGGCGAGAATTGCGAGTGTGGGCGCGATGGTCAAGGCGTATTTCTTCGACCTTGCGGTCAATGGGCTATTGGCAAGTTACCTCGTTCCCGTTCATCTGCGCAATTTTATATTTCTATGTTGGACGAAAGGGCGTGTTCGCGGCGCGATATTCGGTCATTGCTATGTCGAGAGCTCGAAGCTGCATCTTGGAAAAGGTTCGTATATCAACAGGTCGTGCATGGTGTGCAACAAGGCCGATTGGATAGAGATAGGGCGGTGCTGCTCTATCGCATACGGCGTTGCAATGCATACTACCGATCACGAGTATTCGAATCCGCTCAAAAGAGCGGGCAAGGTCCGTGGCGGGAAGATTTCGATCGGGGACGGATGCTGGATCGGGGCCGATGCCGTCATACTTCCCGGTGTCGAAATAGGTCCTGGCAGCATTATCGCGGCAGGAAGCGTCGTGACTGCGGGCCGCTACGAGTCGAACTGCCTGTACGGAGGAATTCCTGCACGGCTTATCAAGCGTCTTGACGAAGACGATTCGAAGAAGAAGCGAAGCGCGGATCGCGCCGTAGGCGACCGCGGATAAAGGGGGCATTCGATGATCCAGGGCAAAAGCGTTCTCGCCGTCATCCCCGCACGGGGCGGCTCCAAGGGCATACCGAAGAAGAACATCAAGATGTTCAGCGGTCGG
>JBKTHK010000097.1:0-3646 GCA_047240885.1 Slackia sp.
TCTGAAGGCCAATCGAACCCGTCGACCCAAGCACGACAATACGTTTTCTACCCTGATTCCGATCCATACGAATCAACCCTTCGTCTTCATCTTGCGCGCTCCGCAAAAACAACCTGAGCGCAGCACGACGCCGCAGCGCCTAAAGACATTCGTCCCACGCTCGGCGTAAGTCGCATATGCCGCACGCGTCAAATCACGCACGACAAACCGTATGCCTAGATGGCGTACGGAATGCATCCGGCACCGACAAGCATAACCGCAGCGGTGACCGACGCCAAAAACAGAGAGTCGCAGCGGTCGAGAATTCCGCCGTGGCCGGGCATAATCGTTCCCGAGTCCTTCACGCCGGAGTTGCGTTTGATGCGGCTTTCCGCCAAATCGCCCAGCACGCCGAACAACCCGCACACGATGCCGAAAGGCACGGCCTGCACCAAGTCCATATTCACGCCGGGAATCAATGTCATGAGGCACCAAATGACCACAGATCCAATAAGGCCCCCCACGAAGCCTTCCCAGCTTTTCTTCGGCGAAATGCGCGGAGCAAGCTTATGCTTGCCGAACTTGCGGCCGACCAGGTACGCAAAGGAATCGTTCGCCCATACGCTGCAGAAAATGCCGATGACGAGCACTCCGCCCCACAGGCCCGGAATTGCCTCGCGCACGACGATAAGGCTGGAAAGCAGCAGACCCGTATAGGCCGAGCCGAAGAACGACACGCCGACATCTCCCACGCGAGCACGCATCCAGAATACGTACCAGACCAAAAGGGCTACGAGCAAAGCGCCCGTCACTATGAGGGCGCCGGGAAGACCAAGCTGCCATACGCTCAAAGGATACGCAACGGCCGCCACGATACCGAGAAGCTCATTGGGAAGCTTCGCGTCGCTTCGCAGCATGTAGAAGAACTCCCCCGCCGCGATGCCGGAAAGAGCACAGAGCAGAAGCACCGTGCTCAATTCGCTCGCAAGCACACAGAGCACCGAAACGGTCACGTAGATGAAGCCTGTGCGAAATCGAACCTGCAAATCGCTCGCGTTCTTAAGCCTATCGGGCGTTTTAGCGTACACGAACTTTTTGGCGGCGTCTTTTTTCTCCGTCATTTTCGTCTTGGCGGATTCGTAGGTTTTTTTCGTTCGCTTGGCATCCTGCTGCTCCGACACGTTATTGCACCGCCCCGAAACGGCGATCGCGAGACTGGTAGTCAAGCAGGGCACGCAAGAAATCGTATCGGTTGAAATCGGGCCAGAGCACGTCGGTGCAGTAGAACTCGGAATACGCCACCTGCCAGAGCAAGAAGTTGGAGATGCGCATCTCGCCCGATGTGCGAATCACCAAATCAGGATCGGGAACGTCGGCCGTGTAAAGGCCACGCTCGAAAAGCTCTTCGGTAACAGCGGGCAGCTCGCCCGTCTGTTCGCCCTGCAAAACCGCCTCGCGCACACATGCCTGCACGGCACGCAGGATTTCCTGGCGCGAACCGTAATTCACCGCGACGAGCAGCGTCATGCCCGTGTTATCTTTCGTCTTCTCCCACGCCTCGTCAAACGCTTCGCGGGTTTCGCGGGGAAGCTTGGACAAGTCGCCAATGGTGCGCACGCGTACGTTTTCTTCGTGCAAGCCGTCGACCTCGGCAAGCATGGTTTTGGCGAACAGGTCCATCAACCCCGTGACTTCCTCTTCGGGGCGCTTCCAGTTTTCCGTAGAAAACGAGTAAATGGTCAGATAACGCACGCCCGTATCGCTTGCGCAACGAATGGTCTCGCGCACGGCCTCGATGCCTGCTTTATGACCTTTCAACCTGTTCAGGGCACGTTTTTTTGCCCAACGACCGTTGCCGTCCATGATGACGGCAACATGCTCGGGAACACGTTCGGGGTCGAGCGCGTGAAAATCCAATCCAGCAGGCGGATTAGGAAATATAACATCAGAGGCTTGTGGCAGCCAGCACCCCTTCGAATCCGGCCGTGCGTGAGCACGAGCTGGAGTGGACCGAAAAAAGCGGCGGCCGCCCGCGCGATACGGACGGCATCGGTGCATTTCCAGCCCGGCCGTCGCAAGGACGGCGCGGGCGAAAGAAGGCAAGGTGTCGGCGAACGAGGTTGCTCCAGGCCTAAACGAGGACAAGAAGCCCTGAATCGCCGAAAGACCGACGAGCTTAGATTTCCATGACCTCTGCTTCTTTTTTCTTCAGCATCTCGTCGACAGTGCCGATGAATTTGTCCGTGAGCTTCTGAATCTGCTCTTCGGCGCGACGTGCATCGTCTTCGGAAATCTCAGAGTCTTTCTTCAGGCGTTCGATCTTGGCATTGCCGTCGCGACGGGCGTTGCGCACTGCAACACGACCCTCTTCGGCATAGGCCTTGCATTGCTTGACCATTTCCTTACGACGCTCCTCGGTCAAAGCGGGGAACGGAAGGCGAATCATGGAACCGTCGTTGGACGGGGTGATTCCCAGGTCGCTTGCGAGGATTGCAGCCTCAATGCCGCGCAGGCAGGACTTGTCCCAAGGCTCGATGGTAAGCATGTGAGCATCGGGGGTTTTCACGGCAGCCATCTGGTTGATCGGCGTAGGAACGCCGTAGTAATCAACCTTGTTTTGTCGAGCATCATGGGATTGGCGCATTGTGCGTACGCTGACGAAAGCCTCCTTGAGGGGGCCTTTTCCATGCTCGCCTCAGTGGCGGCCATAATCTCAGCACATCGTGTTCCTTCCTTTCGAAACGATGGTTGCGCTCCAAACTCTAAGCGTTTCCATATGCACGCTACGGCTCGCGGGACGCCCGGTCAAATACGGTTTGACATGCGGCAGCGTCAGTGCGGTGATTAGTACACCAGCGTAGCGGACCCTTCACCCTTCAGGACGCGGGCGATGTTGCCGGGCTCGGTCATGTTGAAGACCAGAAGCGGCATATCGTTGTCTTTGCACAGCGAGATAGCAGCGGCGTCCATGACGTTAAGCTCCTTGGTGAGCACGTCAAGGTAGCTGATCTTGTCGAATTTCTTCGCGTCGGGATTGGCCTTGGGGTCGGAATCGTAGATGCCGTCGACCTTCGTCGCCTTCATCATGCAATCGGCGTTGATTTCGCATGCACGCAGGGCGGCCGTGGTGTCGGTGGTGAAATACGGGTTGCCCGTGCCTGCGGCGAAGATGACGACGCGGCCTTTTTCCATGTGGCGAATGGCGCGCAGGCGAATGTAGGTTTCTGCGACCTGGTGCATCTCGATTGCAGACTGAACGCGAGAAGATACGCCATGGCGCTCAAGACCGTCCTGCAAAGCCAGCGAGTTCATAACCGTGGCGAGCATGCCGATGTAGTCGGCCTGTGCACGATCCATGCCATCAGCGCTGCCAGCGACGCCGCGGAAGATGTTGCCGCCGCCTACGGTGATGGCAACCTGAACGCCGTCTTCGACGATTTCTTTGATCTGCTCGGCAAGATCGTCGATGACTTTCGGGTCGATGCCGTAGCCGGCGTCGCCCATAAGGGCCTCGCCGGAGAGCTTCAGCAACACGCGATGGTACTTATAACCTTCAGCAGGCATGGAATCCCCTTTCGAAAGAATCAAGATATCCGCGCTATTGTACGATACCGCACGCCCTCCCGTCTCTAATCGTTCGCTTTTTCGCAACTTCACCGAACAAGAA
>JBKTHK010000098.1:0-3553 GCA_047240885.1 Slackia sp.
GGCATAGAATTGAACCTGTTATTGAAATTGAACTCTCAAGGAGGCTTCTATGCCAAGCGGTTCATTTTCGGATAGACTCAAACAGTCCATGGAGTTGGCAGGCATCAAGCAGGCCGATTTGATTCGTCTTGCCGAAAACCAAGGTAAGAAACTTGGGAAATCTCAGGTCAGTCAATACGTCTCAGGAAAAACCATTCCGCGTAAAGATGTGCTGGACGTCTTAGCTCTTGTTCTTGGCGTCGATCGGGACTGGCTGCTCGGTGGAGTCGGGGAGCAGGCAACGGCTGTACGTTCGCAAAGTGTTGTCGCTCAAGGGCAGGAGACGCACGTTTGCGCGAATGCGGCGCCAGATGCTCTTTCTGCCGAATCTGATTTACAGAAACGCTCATCCGACGACATCCCGTCTTCGTTGCCGTCGTCTGATGGGATACATTTGCAGGAAGCCGTATCGCGCACAATCGATCGGAGGAGTACCGTCATGGGTATGCGTGAGTTCAAGAAATCATCCAAGCTCGACAACGTTTTGTACGACGTGCGCGGTCCGGTGGCTGACGAGGCCGCCCGCATGGAAGGCAATGGCCAGCATATTCTCAAATTGAACATCGGTAATCCCGCCCCCTTCGGGTTCCGCACGCCGTTCGAGGTGGTGCAGGACATGCGTCAGCAGCTTCCCGAATGCGAAGGCTACTCCGATTCGCGCGGCCTGTTCTCTGCACGTAAGGCCATCATGCAGTATGCCCAGATTAAGCATATCCCCAACGTCGGCATGGACGACATCTACACGGGAAACGGCGTGTCGGAGCTGATCAACCTCTCCATGCAGGCTCTGCTCGATAACGGGGACGAGGTTCTCATTCCTTCGCCCGACTATCCTCTCTGGACGGCATGCGTCACGCTTTCGGGCGGCACACCTGTGCATTATATCTGCGACGAAGAGGCTGAATGGTATCCCGATATTGCCGATATCGAGAGCAAGGTCACACCGCGTACCAAGGCTATCGTCATCATCAACCCGAACAACCCTACGGGTGCGGTGTATCCGCGCGAAGTGTTGCAGGAAATCGTCGAAGTGGCGCGTAGACACCAGCTCATTATTTTCTCCGACGAAATCTACGACCGTTTGTGCATGGACGGCGTCGAGCACGTCTCCATTGCAGAACTTGCTCCCGACCTGCCGTGCGTGACGTTCAGCGGGCTTTCGAAATCGCACATGATTGCGGGCTATCGCATCGGGTGGATGATTTTTTCGGGTGAGAAGAAATGCATCGAGGGTTTCATGCTGGGCGTCAACATGCTTTCCAACATGCGCCTGTGCTCCAATGTTCCTGCGCAGTCGATCGTTCAGACGGCGCTTGGCGGGCATCAGAGCGTTAAGGATTACGTCGTTCCAGGCGGGCGCGTGTACGAACAGCGCAATTTCGTATATGAGGCGTTGTGCAACATGGAGGGCGTCTCGGTAGTGAAGCCCAAGGCGGCGTTTTACATCTTCCCCAAGCTTGACGTGAAGAAATTCGGCATTACCGACGATGAGCAATTCGCGCTCGACCTGCTTCATCAGAAGAAGATTCTGATCACGCGCGGCGGTGGTTTCAACTGGCACAAGCCCGATCATTTCCGCATTGTGTATCTGCCGCGCATAGAGGTGCTATCCCAGGCTATGGAAGAGCTGGGAGATTTCCTGGAGCATTACCATCAGTAGTACTTCTGCTTGCTGTCGAATACTGTGCCGTCGGGCATTGTCTCTTTGATGTGTATTGAGCTGTTCGTTTCGTATGCGGCGGCTCGGCTGTAAAAAAGCCTCCCATTTCTCGTGTTCAAGGAATGGGAGGCGCTTTATTGCAGCGGGGTTTCGGTTCGTCGTTCTATGCGGCGTTACTCGAATTCGATGGTGCCGCAGGGCTTCGGGGTAAGGTCGTACAGAACGCGGCAGATGCCATCGACTTCGGAGGCAATACGGTCGCCAATCTTCTTGAGAAGCGTCCAATCAAGCTCAGGCACCTCGGCGGTCATGGCGTCCACGGTGTTGACCGCGCGGATAAACGCCGGCCACTCGTAGAGGCGCTTGTCGTCCTTCACGCCGGTGACGCGGAAGTCCGGCACGGAGACGAAGTACTGCCACACCTTGCCCTCAAGGCCGGCATTGGCAAACTCCTCGCGCAGGATGGCGTCGGCCTCACGCAGGGCTTCCAGGCGATCGCGGGTGATGGCGCCGAGGCAGCGAACACCCAGACCGGGGCCGGGGAACGGCTGGCGCTCGACCATGTTCTCGGGCAGGCCGAGCTCGCGGCCGATGACGCGCACTTCGTCTTTGAAGAGCAGCTTGACGGGTTCGCAGAGTTCGAACTGCAGGTCGTCAGGCAGGCCGCCTACGTTGTGGTGTGCCTTCACGCCGTCGGACTCCAGGATGTCGGGATAGATGGTGCCCTGTGCGAGGAAGCTGACGCTGTCTCCGACCTTGCGGGCTTCTTCTTCGAAGACGCGGATGAACTCGGCACCGATGATCTTGCGCTTGGCCTCGGGTTCGGCCACGCCGTCGAGCAGGTTAAGGAAGCGATCGGTGGCGTCGACGTAGACGAGGTTGGCGTCGAGCTGGTTCTTGAAGACGTCTACAACCTGTTCGCTTTCGCCCTTGCGCATAAGGCCGTGGTTCACGTGGACGCAGATGAGCTGCTTGCCGATGGCCGATGAGCAGCGCCGCGACTACGGAGGAGTCAACGCCGCCGGAAAGTGCCAAAAGTACGTTTTTGTCGCCAACCTGGGCGCGGACCTCTTCGACCTTCTCGTTGATGAAAGCCTGGGCAAGTTCGGGCGTGGTGATGCGCTCCATGTCTTCGGGACGCTTGTTCGGATCCATCCGAGCTCCTTTCGGTGTTATGAACGCATGCGCGGTGCACGCTGCGTCTGTCTTTTGCGAGCGCTGCGAGCGGTTTGGCAGCGCAGCTCAATGGTATGTGCGTATTGTACCGATTGCATGACGAGGGTAGCGAAGAAACCGAAGGGAAATGCAACGATATCCATACGTTGTGCGCAATGGCGGCCGAAGAGGCTACGCTTCCTTGCCGATCTCGATCAGAATGTCGATCGTCATCTCGAGGCCGTCGAGAATGCAGAGGTCGCATCCGCGAAGAGGAGCCTCGCCTTCGACATTCTTGATTTCCTCGCAGATGGTCGATCCGACGCGGGTGCGGAAGTTTTCGACGAGTTTGCGGGCCCATACGTATGTGTCCTGCTTGCTGGTGGGGTCGTTTGAGCCGTTGCTGCATGCAAGCCCTATGATGACCTCTCCGCCGGAGATGGCACCGCACGTTTCCGTGAAGCCTCCCATGCCGCCGCCGAGCGCTTCGGTGGCGCGGAAGACAAGGTCTTCGTCGGCTCCGACGAACGGAGCGAGCGTGCAGGCGACGCACTGGGCGCAGTTGTAGTTGCGGTTGTGCATTTCCAGCGCACGGTCGGCGAGGGCCTTTCGGTCGAACGCCTCCTCGGTCCAGGACGCCTTGTCGAAAGCAGGGTCGGTCTGTGTCATGAAGTCTCCTTTCGAATGCCTTGAATGAAT
>JBKTHK010000099.1:0-3498 GCA_047240885.1 Slackia sp.
TTGCGCACGAGGCGCATCCATGTTCATTTGAAAAATCCCGTCCCGGATCGTCCGTGGCGGGATTTTGCGTATTGCGGCATGAAGAAGAGGGCTGGATTCGCGCCTTTCGGGTTGCGGCCGAGCTTCGTGGCGCAAAAAACCCAGATCCCAATGAATGCGCCCCAAATGCGAGGTAGTTCAGACGTGGGGTCCGGGCTTTTTTCGGACGACGAGGACGTTATGCAAGAAGCGATTCGACGGCTGCCAGCTTCACACAGCAGACGAAGACTTCCATCGCCTGCTCGAGCTCTTCAAGCGGCGGCAGGGTGGGGGCTATGCGGATGTTGGAATCCTTGGGGTCTTCTTTATAGGGCCATGTTGCACCTGCTCCTGTCATGGTGACGCCGGCGCCCTTCGCTAACGCGACGGTTCTCTTGGCGGTGTTCGGCAATCCGTCGAAGCTGACGAAGTATCCGCCGTCGGGATCGCTCCAGCTGGCGCAGCCGGTATCGGAGAGGCCCTCTTCAAGCATGCGGGCGACCAATTCGAACTTCGGGCGAATGATCTCAGCATGCTTTTTCATGTGTTCGGAGATGCCCTGTGCATCCTTGAGGAAGCGGACGTGTCTGAGCTGGTTGATTTTGTCGTATCCGACGGTCTGGATGCTCACCCGCTTCTTGATCTGCGCTATGTTTTCTTCGCTTGCGGCAACGGCGGCAATTCCCGCCCCAGGGAATGTCACCTTCGAGGTGCTGGCGAATTTGAAGTACCTATTTGGGTTGCCGGCTTTCTCACGCTTCGGCGATATCCGCGACATGGACCTGGCGAGTGTCGTAGAGATGATGCACGCAGTAGGCGTTGTCCCAGAAGATGCGGAAATCGGGCGCAGCGCAGGGCATGGATGCGAGGCGTGCGACGGTATCGTTCGAGTATGTGACACCTCCCGGGTTAGAGTACTGGGGGACGCACCATATTCCCTTGATAGCATCGTTTTCGCGGACGAGGGCTTCTATTTCGTCCATATCAGGTCCGTTTTCGTTCATGCGGACGGGAATCATCTTGATGCCGAAAAGCTCGGTGATGGCGAAGTGGCGGTCGTATCCGGGAACAGGGCAGAGCCAAGATACGTTCTTAAGCTCGCGCCAGGGCTTCTCGCCGAGATAGCCGTGCAAAAAACCGTGGCTCACAAGGTCGTACATGATGTTGAGGCTTGAGTTGCCAAAGACGCAGACGTTTCTCGGGTCGTGGTCCATAATGGATGCCATCAGGCGTTTCGCTTCGGGAATGCCGTCCATGACGCCGTAATTGCGGCAATCGGTACCATCCTCGGCGAAAAGGCCGGATGACGCGTCTACGGTATCGAGCAAAGGGAGGCTCAGCTCGAGCTGAGCTGCGGCTGGTTTCCCGCGTGCCATATTGAGCGCAAGTTCTTTAGCGCAATGGCGCGCGTATTCCTGCTCGAGAGATTCCCTAAGCGCCGCAAGTTCGGCATGGGTGAGCTCGGCGTAAGACATCGATCCTCCTCTTATCGTGATGGCCGCTCGAAGAGACACTTTAGCACCATAAAGCACTCCTATGCTTTCGGAGGCAACTTTACCGTATAATCGTCAATTGCTTTTGTTCTGTTCGCATGAGAGGAGGGGCAATGTCCGTAGACGATATTCAAGTTGTTCTCGCGATGGCCCTGTATTTTATCGTCGTGCTTTCAGTGGGCTTTTTCTATCTGAAAAAGTCCAATGCAAGCTCGGAGAACTACTTCTGGGCGGGCGCGGGCTCGGTCCGTGGTTGACGGCTCTGTCTGCCGAGGCTTCGGATATGTCCGGTTGGCTCTTGATGGGCCTGCCGGGTATCGCGTATTTCACGGGCGCATCGGATGCCATGTGGACCGCAATCGGTCTGGCTATCGGAACGTACTTGAATTGGAAGTTCGTGGCTAAGCGTTTGCGCAAGTATTCAGAGGTGGCGGGCAACGCCATTACGCTTCCCGACTTCTTCAGCAATCGCTTCCGCGACGACAAGCGCATCCTCATGAGCGTGGCGGCGATCATCATCCTGCTGTTCTTCTGCATTTATTGCGGCAGCTGCTTTGTGACGTGTGGCAAGCTTTTCGCAACGCTTTTCGGCCTCGATTACACCACCATGATGATTCTTGGAGCGCTTGTAGTTTTCGTCTACACCTTCGTGGGCGGCTATCTTTCGGTTTGTACGACGGACCTTATCCAGGGCGCTATCATGATTTGCGCGCTGGTTATCGTGTTCGTCGGCAGCGTCGCCATGGCGGGCGGCGTGGAGAATACCGTCGCATTCCTTCAGGCATTCCCGGATTCTTGTCGGAACCCAGCAGGCGTCTTCCATTCTTGACGAATCGGGCCGTCAGGTGGTCGAAAACGGCATGCCGCTGTTTGGCGACGCGGTTCTTTACGGCTCTGGCGCCATCACCATCATCAGCTGCCTTGCATGGGGTCTTGGCTATTTCGGCATGCCCCAGGTGCTCGTTCGTTTTATGAGCGTTCGCCATTCCAGCGAAATCAAGAAGAGCCGCATCATCGCGACCATCTGGGTCGTCATCTCTGGCCAGCGCCGTCTGCATCGGCCTGCGGACGCGCCGCTTCCGGCGCAATTCTTGATGGGGCTGATGCCGAGTCCATTTTCATCGTGCTCGCGCAGATTATGCTTCCGTCGTTCGTCTGCGTCTCGTTGTTCGGGCATTTTCGCCGCAACGATGTCTTCGTCTTCGAGCTACCTGCTTATTGCGGGCTCCGCGATTTCGCAGAACCTCTATAAAGGCCTCATCAACAAGAATGCCACCGAGGCTCAGTCCATGTTCGTGTCTGCGTGGCCCTGACGGTCATTCTTATTTTCGGCATCGTCATTGCACTCGACCAAAACTCCTCGATCTTCCAGGTTGTTTCGTACGCCTGGGCGGGCTTTGGAGCCAGTTTCGGTCCGCTGATGCTTTGCAGCCTGTATTGGCGTCGTACCAATAAGCAAGGTGCTCTTGCCGGCATGCTCGTAGGCGCTGTGACGGTTATCGTCTGGAATCTTTTCGTCAAACAGCTCGGAGGAATTTTTGCAGTGTACGAATTGCTGCCTGGATTTATTTTTGCTCTTATCGCGATCGTCGTCGTTTCGCTTTTGACCGAAGAGCCCAGCAAGGAAGTTACCGACGAGTTCGACACGTATATGGAAGCCGACGTATAGGCCGTCTTCCTTCGAGTTCGATTGGCTGTATGCGGGGCATGCGCAAGGGCGTCATTCCTCCGCTCTTAGGCATCTTTGTTTTCAAGACCGCGGTGTGTGCGCAGGTTCAAGCGCGCGCACCGCGGTCTTTTCATATATGTATGCACGTGCTTATGACCGCCTTCGCTTTCTTGTTGCTATAACGCAAGGTGTTTTCTTGCGGCAACGGTCAAAGAATGGGTCATAAAGAAGAGGCCCCAGAGCGAAAAAAAAGCTGTCCAAAGAAAAATTTTTTTCGAAAAAAGTTTGCGGCATACAGTGTTCGAAAGAGAACAGATA
>JBKTHK010000100.1:0-3251 GCA_047240885.1 Slackia sp.
CCAATGCATTCAGAGTTCTGATAGCCTTGCTTTTCGATAGCTGCGTCTTTTCGCTTATCTGGGATCGTGTGAGAGCAGAGCCCTTGGCGAGCACGGCAAGTATGGCTTCCTCGTCGAGTGTTACGTTCTCAAGCACTGTCACGGGAAGCATCACCGTAATCGAGCTATCGCGCAGAGCGAAAGAGGGCGATACTGTTTCATGGGCGTATTCGTCCAGGATGCGCGGGATGCCCGTACCGAACCGTTCTATATGTCCCAGTCGAAAGAAAACGTTCGCAAGGATTGGGTTGCGAGCCACTGAAGGACCTCCTGCGAGGTAGAGCTCCTCGGATTCCGGCAGGCAGTCCTCCTGGCGAGGTTATTTCAATGCGATCGGCAAACATGCCCACTTTTATGTTGGCGCGAACGTCCCAGCAACGGTGGACAAGCGCATTGGCGATAGCCTCCCGGAAAGCCTCCCGCGGTACGAGCGTCTTCGCTATGCGCTCGAATCCGACGATTTCTTCGTAGGCGTAGTAGGTGTCGAACACTTCTAGCGTGCGTTGCATCTGCTCAAGAACCGACATGTGCTCGAACGTGTGCCGGGCGTTGATGATGTTGATGCTCTCGCCGAAGCGCGCAATATCAATGCCAGGGAAATGATTGCTATCGGCGAGAAGGGCGGCCGCGTTGCAGTATTCGCCGGAAGGTGTCATAAGCTCGCCGAAATAAAGTGATCGAGGGTTTGAGCCCCAGTTTGGGTAGCTCTTCTCGGGATGGCCAAATGCGGGTATGCTCTTTCGACGAGGGCGTCGAAGCTGACATGTCACCCGTCAAACGAGCCTGCCGTACTCGCGGCTCGCTGCGACAGTTGAAGTGTCGGTTCTGACCGACGTCAGAGGAAGATAGGGTTTATCGGGATATTCATGCACCGTTAGCGTGACTGTTCTTGTGTCCCCTTCGATGGCCAACTCGAAACGAGGCACTGGATCGATTGAGTCGTTAATCGCGTGTTCGATGCGAAGGCAGGTGTCTTGCGGATCGGCCAGTCCGACGGGCGTGCCGTCGTCTGCGATGCCGAAAATGATCTTCCCCGTGCCGTAGTTGGCATAGGCGCTGACGGTCTTCAGGTAACTTTTCGACAGCTGTTGTTTAAACTCAAGAGTGGCTGTTTCGCGCATAGTGGCCGCCTTTACGTCTCATCGTTGCAAACATTATGCAACGAAAACAGTTTTCGTTTCAAGTGATTGCAACGAAAACAGGCAATTTGTGCCTATCGTCGCAGGGCGCGGGGCGTTTCGATGTCGTGATAAAAGGCGCCAGTCTTCCTCCTATAATCCGAAATGTCGTAAGAAACTGGGAGTTTATTGCGACATTTTCAAAAGAGTTACGCGCCACCTGCCTGAGTAACTTATCAGTTTTATGTCTAGCGCATTCAGTTAGCGCTTAGCTCGCAAGTCCGTTTTCCTTTCTGCAAGCCTCCATGCACTCGAGAATGATGGCTGCACCTTCACGAACCCAATCGCTGGCGTCAGCTGAATACGTGAGAGAGGTGGGCATGCCGAAGGGCTTTCCGTCGAGCTCTTCGAAGAGCACCACGTCGGCGCGGTCGGCGAACCAGTGGCGGTTTTCGGACAGCCCGCAAATGCGCCCCATCGCATGGTGGCGAAGGCCAGACCGCTCATGCCGTTGACTGCAGGCTGGAGTTTGATCAGATTGTCACCCAGCATGCGCTCGTAAAGATAGCGGATGCGGTCGTAATTGTGGGCATCGTTGATGATGATGGACGCGCCACTAAGGTCGTTGCGCGAAAGAGCGGGCCTGCTTGCCAAAGGGTTCGACGCCATCATGCTGATACTCATGCGGAAGGCCAAGCATGTTCTCGTTACCAGGTCGAGGGCGCTCGCTTCCTTTACGAGCGAGGCGAAAGGCGTGTAGTCGTAATCGAGCACGATGTCGGCCGTGCCATTGACGATGGGCTGGAAGATGGGATCCCGGTAATCGTGCTCGACGAAAGCAAAGGGCACGGATAGGCGCTCTTTGAGCTTGGCTGAACGAGGGCGTTGGATATTGAACAGCGATGAAGGGACGTCGGGATCGCCCATCTCAGCACCGTGCCAGCGTCTCGTCGAGTCCGTCCAGCAGCGTTCGGGCGCCGTCAGGAAAACGGCCTTTGTCGGTGAGTCGGTTGCCCGCTTTCCGATCGATGAGCGAAAAGCCCACGTCGCTCTCGAGCGCAGCAATATGATTGCTTAGCGTTGATTGGGCGATGAACAGCTCTTTGGCGGCATCGGTGAAGCTTAAGTAGCGAGAAAACGGCGAGCCCGCAAGTACTCGGTTTTCATAGCGGATCTCCCCTGCTTTTTGCATTATCGCATGTTGCGCAAAACAAGGCACGACGTCCGAGACGGCGATATCCGATTCACGAACAGCCGTCATGAACGTGATAGAGGATCGCGCATTTGCATTTATTATCGCCTTTCATTTGCTGTGGGGTCGTGCCGAAGGGCAACTAATGTAGGAAGGGGAATCATGAATTTGAACGAAGGACTCAATCGTCGCAGCTTTTTGAAGGGCGCGGCTCTCATGGTGGAGCCGCCGCTTTTGCCAGCATGGCTGGCTGCGCGCCCCAGACGCCCGCTGCTCAGGAGCTGAGCTCCGGGCGACGTTTCTGGGACAAAGAGACCGATGTCGTCATCGTCGGCGCCAGTGGTGGCAGCCTTGCCTCCGCAGTCGAAGCATCGGCAGCAGGCAAGGAGGTCATCGTTTGTGAGGTGATGAGCGGTGTTGGTATGTCGAACTCTGCGATTTGCGCTGGCATGATCCAGGGGGCATGCAGTTCTGTTCAAAAGGATGCTGGAGTTGAAGACACTGTTGACGGGTTTGACAAATATCTTGCTGCGCTTGGCGAAGGTTTTGAGAACCCCGAGCTGCGTCGCTTGTATGCGGAGAAGTCTGGCGAGACTATCGATTGGCTAATTGAGCAAGGTGCGCCGCTGACGGCCGAGGGGCTTTCAGCGTCAGGGACAATGGTTGAGTACTATACGGACGTGACGCCGGCGGTTCCGCGAATGCATTGGGTCGACGGGCAGACGGGGGCGGCAATCACTGAGCCACTTTATAAGAAAGCTGTAGATCAGGGCGTGGTTTTTGAATTTGAAACTCAGGTCTTGAAAATTCTGACGAATGAATCTGATGAAGTAATTGGTGTCCGTGTTAGAAACGGCAACAAGGAATGCAGTATTAAAGCGCGACTCGGGGTTATTCTTAAT
>JBKTHK010000101.1:0-3219 GCA_047240885.1 Slackia sp.
GATCCATGGTCGACCTCACGGTCGAGCTTGATCGCGAGGTGACCAAGGAAGAAATCAACGCGGCCATGAAGGCTGCCGCCGAAGGTCCGCTCAAAGGCATCCTCGAGTACACCGAAGACCCGATCGTTTCCATCGATATCGTCGGAAACTCTCACTCCTCGATTTTTGACAGCCAGCTCACCATGGTCATGGGCGAGAAGAGCAACATGGTCAAGTGCATTTCCTGGTATGACAACGAGTGGGGTTATTCCAACCGCGTCAAGGACCTTGTGAAAATCATGCTGTAAAGCATAAAGCGCCGTTCGAGGGAACGGCGCTTTGCATGGGCGCTGCGAAGCCGCTTGATGCCGTGCCGGTTCTCCCGCGTTCCCGTTTAACCTGGGCGCGAGAGACCATCGGCGGCGTCGAGCGGCTTTTCGCTTGCGTTTGCAATTTCGTTTCGACATTTCGGTCGCATGACGCGACGGCAGCGATCGAAGAATCATCATAGGAGGCATCATGGCCGATATAAAGACCATCGAAGGCGTGGACGTACGTGGGAAACGCGTGCTTGTGCGCGTCGATTTCAACGTTCCCGTCAAAGACGGCGTCGTGGGCGACGACACGCGCATCCGAGCGGCCCTGCCCACCATCTCGTACCTTGTAGAGCATGGTGCAAAAGTCATCTTGATGAGCCATCTCGGACGTCCTGCGGGCGAAGGCTACGAGGAGAAATTCACCCTGGCGCCTGCTGCCGCGCGTCTTGCCGAGCTTATCGATGCTCCCGTTGTCTTTGCTTCCGATACCATCGGCGAAGACGCTCGGGCTAAGGCGGCGAATCTGTCCGATGGCTCTATCGTCGTGCTCGAGAATCTTCGCTTCGACAAGCGCGAGAAGAAAAACGACCCGGCATTTTGCGAAGAGCTTGCTTCTCTTGTGGATCTTTACGTAAACGACGCGTTCGGCACCGCGCATCGTGCGCATGCCTCCACGGCAGGCGTCGCCGCCCTGCTGCCTTCGTGTGCCGGCTTCCTGCTCGCGGGGGAAGTGGACACGCTTTCCGGCATGCTTGATGCTCCCGAGCGTCCTTTCGTCGCCATCCTGGGCGGATCGAAAGTATCCGACAAGGTCGGGGTCATCGACGCCTTGATCGACAAGGCCGACACCATCATCATCGGCGGGGGCATGTGCTTCACCTTCCTGCTCGCCGAGGGCAAACAGGTCGGTACCTCCCTGAAGAGGAGGACTGGGTCGAGCGCGGGCGAGATGATTACCAGAAGGCGAAGGCCGCAGGCGTCAGTTGCCTTCCGTGGACATCATCGCCGCCGACGCGTTTGCGGAAGACGCCGCCAGGTCACCTGCGATGCTGATTCCATCCCCGAGGACATGATGGGTCTTGACATTGGCCCGAAAACCGAAGAGTTGTATGCTTCCGCCATCGCACAAGGCGCGACGGTGTTCTGGAACGGCCCCATGGGCGTGTTCGAGATGAAAGCCTTCGAACACGGCACGAAGGCCGTCGCCGAAGCCGTCGCCGCCAACACGCAGGCCGCAACGATCATCGGCGGCGGGGACAGCGTTGCCGCGGTGAACAAGTTCGAGCTCGCCGACCAGATGACCTTCATTTCCACGGGAGGCGGCGCCTCCATGGAGCTTGTCGAGGGCAAGCCCCTTCCGGGCGTCGAAGCCCTTCGCTAACTGATATTTGATACAGCGCATGCAGGAGGATGTATGGCTCGCAAACCCATTATCGCAGGCAACTGGAAGATGAATATGACGCCGGCTGAAAGCGTCGTTTTGTCCCAGGGCGTTTCCAATCACTACGATCGCAAGTGGGACAAGGTAGATGTCGTCTTGTGCCCGCCTTCGATCGATCTTCGCTCCGTGTTCACCGTCCTTGATTTTGATAAATCGAACATCGAGGTCGGTGCTCAAAATGTACATTGGGAGACTTCGGGTGCCTACACCGGGGAAATCAGCATTCCCATGCTGAAGGACGTTGGTTGCACCTGGTGCATCGTCGGTCATTCCGAGCGTCGCGAGATGTTCGGCGAAACCGACGCCATGGTGAACAAGAAGGTCCGCGCGCTCGTTGAAAAGCGGCATGAAGGCCATCGTCTGCGTGGGCGAGAGCCTTGCGGTGCGCGACGCGGGCGATGCGGAAGGATTCGTGTGCGATCAGGTGCGCACCGCACTCCGCCGGCCTTTCCGACGACGAAGCAGCTCAGTGCACCATTGCCTATGAGCCCATCTGGGCCATCGGCACGGGTCGTACCGCCACCCTGAGCAGGCCGAGGCAATGGCGGCGGCCATTCGCGCTACGGTGCAAGAGCTCATCGGCGAGCAGACGGCGCAGGGTATGCGCATCCTGTACGGCGGCTCTATGAAGCCCGCCAATGCCGAGGCATTCTCGCCTGCGAAAACGTTGACGGCGGCTAATCGGCGGGGCGGCTTTGAAAGCCGATGATTTCGCCGCCCTCGCAGCCGCGAGCAAATAGCTCAACGAGTCAGTTTGCCGCCGGCAATGCCGGTCCATGCCGCAGGTCGCCGACGGAGGCCTGCGGCGTCTGTGTTTAAACCGTTGAATCAGGAGGCGCGTATGTCATCCCCATTGAATCTGCCGGCCCTGCTTGTCATCATGGACGGCTTCGGCCTCGATGAGCCATCGCAAGGAAACGCTGTTTCTTTGGCGAACACACCGTATCTCGATTGGCTTTTCGCCAATGCTCCGTTCGTCCCCATGGAGGCTTCGGGAGAATCCGTAGGCCTGCCCGACGGTCAGATGGGAAACTCCGAGGTGGGCCATTTGAACATTGGAGCGGGCCGTGTCGTGTACCAGGAGCTTACGCGTATAAACAAAGCATGCCGAGAGGGAAGCATCCGTAGAAACGATGCGATCAACGAGGCTTTCGACCGGGTGATAGAAAACGGAGGAGCCCTTCATCTGATGGGTCTTTTGTCCGATGGAGGCGTGCATTCGAGCAACGAGCATCTCTATGCCCTCATGCGCCACGCGGCCGATCGAGGCGTCGAAGACATTCGCATCCATTGCTTCTTGGACGGGCGCGACGTGCCGCCGCACAGCGCCGGCGAATACCTGCGCGAGCTTCTTGACGTGATGGCCGAGCCGAACCTCGAGGGAAAGGTCCGTATCTCCTCGGTCGAAGGGCGCTATTATGCCATGGACCGAGACAAGCGCTGGGAACGGGTCGAGCGCGCATGGGACGCGGTGGTCTGCGG
>JBKTHK010000102.1:0-1844 GCA_047240885.1 Slackia sp.
CTTTAACAAAGCCTGCTGGACTCCCTCGCCCGAAACGTCGCGCGTGATGGAGAGGTTTTCCGCCTTGCGGGCAATCTTGTCGATCTCGTCGATATAGATGATGCCTATCTGGGCGCGTTCGACGTCGAAATCAGCCGCCGTGATGAGCTTGAGCAGGATGTTCTCCACGTCCTCGCCCACATAGCCCGCTTCGGTAAGCGTAGTGGCATCGGCGATGGCGAAGGGAACCTGCAGCGTGCGAGCAAGCGTTTGCGCAAGCAGGGTCTTGCCCGAGCCCGTGGGGCCGAGGAGCATGATGTTGCTCTTAGCGAGCTCCACGTCGCTTTCGTCGGCCTTCTGGCCAAGGCTAATGCGCTTGTAATGGTTGTACACCGCTACCGAAAGCGCACGCTTAGCCGCGTCCTGGCCCACCACATGCTGGCTCAGTCGCTCGTAAAGCTCATGCGGCGTAGGAAGCGAAGCCAAGACCTGCTCGGCGCTCGGCACGCCTTCCTCGGACTCTTCACGCTCGAAATCAACCGCTTGGTCGTACGACTTCGGCACACCGTCTTGCATGTAGCCGCCCTGAGACAGCACGTCAGAGCAGACCGAGATGCACTCGTCGCAGATACATACGCCATCAGGGCTTTGGATCATGCCGCCGACCTGGTCGGCCGTCTTGCCGCAAAAGATGCAGCGCGTGTCTTTCGGGTCGATATTGGGGGAATCGGTATCGTTCGTTCGCATCGAGTTAGGCTTCCTTCTTCGTTGCAGCACGCGAGGTGATGATTTCGTCGACGAGGCCGTAGGCCTTGGCCTCTTCGGCGGTCAGCCAGTGATCGTGCTCGGAATCGCGATGAATGGTTTCGACGGTCTGGCCGGTATGCTTCGCAAGGATGCCCTCGAGGCGATCGCGAGTCTTGCGCATCTCCTCGGCAAGAATATCGAAGTCGGTCTGCTGGGTGCGCTCGCCCGAGCCGCCCATGGGCTGATGAATCATGATCTGGGAGTTGGGCGTGATGAATCGCTTGCCGGGCGTTCCCGCCGTGGTGAGCACCGAACCCATGGAAGCAGCCATGCCTAGGCATACCGTGGAGACGTCGCAGCGGATAAACTGCATGGCGTCATAGATGGCAAGACCCGCCGAAACGCTTCCTCCGGGAGAATTGATATAGAGGGAAATGTCCTTCTCTGGGTCGGCGCTTTCCAGATGGAGAAGCTGAGCTACAACAATATTGGCCACATCGTCGTCAATGGCGCTTCCCAAAAACACGATGCGATCGTTGAGCAGGCGAGAATAAATGTCGTACGAGCGCTCGCCGCGCGGCGACTGCTCGATAACGTAAGGGATGGTGTACCCATTGCGTATATCCATGATGGTCCCTTTCTGTAATACAACCATGGCTCGCCCCCTTCGAAAGGAGACGAGCCAGGTTAATGTAACACGATATTTCGAACGCGTCTTCTCGCGCATCGCACGTTTACCGTACAAACATACGTCGCGCCCTTGATGCGCTACGATGGAGCGTCAGTCATGCTATTCCTCAGCGGAATCCTTCTCTTCGGCCTTCTCAGCCTTCTTGGAAGACTTCTTTGCAGCCTTTTTTGCGGGCTTCTTCTCCTCGGCCTTCTCAGCAGGCTGCTCAACCTCTTCGATGTCGGCCTCCTTGAGCAGGGCCTCAAGAGCCTTGCCACGCATGATGCCCTCGCGAACGATATGCAGACGGCCCTGGGACTTCCACTCGGCAAACAGCGCGTCGGTGTCTTCGGCGCCGCTGTTCTTGAATTCGTCGAGGATGTCCTCGTCGGTCACTTCGATGCCGGCGTGACGAGCCCATGCGTCAAGAGCGAGGTTCTCTTTGACG
>JBKTHK010000102.1:1854-3032 GCA_047240885.1 Slackia sp.
CTTTGACGTTGTCGATAGCCTGAAGCTTGACGTCTTCCTTGAAGTCCTCGGGAGTAATGTCCTGAGCCTTGAGGTATGCGTCAAACGTCGCGCCCTGGTTCTGCAGCTGGGTGAAGAACGCCTGGAGCAGCTCGCGCTCGGCGTCTTCGACCATGGACTCGGGAGCCTCGCCCACCAGGCGCTCCTGAAGAGCGTAGAGAGCGTTGTTCTCCATGATGCGAGGAATGGCCTCGCCCTTCTGCTGCTCGATGGACTCGCCCATGCGAACGCGCAGCTCGGCGACGTCAGCGAAGCCCAGGGTCTCTTTGACCCACTCGTCGGTAATTTCGGGAGCGACCTTCTTCTTGACGACCTTGATCTCGACGTCGAACGTGGCGTTTTCGGTCTTCTCTTTCAGGAAGGAGGTGACCATGCAGGGGTTCTCTTCGACATTGAGGGTGATAGATTTGGTCTCGCCCTTCTTCATGCCGATAAGAGCCTCGTCGAAGGCGGCGGGGAACATGCCCTGGCCGAGCTCGTACATGCGATCCTCAACGCCCAGAGCGTCAATGGCCTCGCCGTTGTCGTCTTTGACGGTCATGGTCAGCTCGACGATGCTCTTCTCCTTGACCTTGGTGTTGGCAGGAGCATTCTTGTAGTCGAAGTAGTAATCGCCCAGAGAATTGATCTGCTCGTCAATCTCAAGCTCGGAAGCCGTCTTGAACGGAATCTCCACATGGACGGGAGAGTAATCGGAAAGCTCGAGTTCAGGCTTGACTTCGAATTCTGCGGAGAAGGTGAAGTCTTTGCCCTCTTCCACCAGGCCTTCGACGTCGCCGAACTTCGGCTGGGAAATCATGAACAGGTTGTTCTCGTCAACGGCCAGAGGGAAGCTCTCGTTCACGACCTCGTCGGTAACCGTGGAACGAACAGCCTCTTTGCCGAGGTTGCTGTCGATGACGGGACGGGGCACATGGCCGGGGCGGAATCCGGGGAAACGGTACTTCGCGCCGAAATCCTTGTAGGTCTTCTTGATGCGAGCGTCAATCTCGGCAGCCTCGATGGTCACCGTGAGCTTGGTGGCACCGGACTCGAGAACCTCTACCTTCGTTTTCAACACTATCCTCCATCTGAGTCTTGCTCAGTCCGCCGGAAAGGCGAACAGGTTACCTCTTGAGCGCGTCGGGCGAATATGGTGC
>JBKTHK010000103.1:0-3004 GCA_047240885.1 Slackia sp.
GGTTCAGAACGTCGTGAGACAGTTCGGTCCCTATCCTCCGTGGGCGCAGGAGAATTGAGGAGGTCTACCCCTAGTACGAGAGGACCGGGGCGGACGGGCCTCTGGTGTCCCGGTTGTCGACCAACGGCACGGCCGGCTAGCCACGCCCGGAACGGATAACCGCTGAAAGCATCTAAGCGGGAAGCCGTCTCCGAGATGAGTTCTCCCTCCGGTAAGGGCCCTCGTAGACCACGAGGTCGATAGGCCGCAGCTGCAAGCGCCGCGAGGCGTTCAGGCGAGCGGTACTAATAGCCCGAGCTCTTGCTTCCCGATCCCCGGATCCCCCGGGGCGGGCGGTCTCGAGAGGAGGACGTCTCCCGAACGACGCTATGCGGCCGCCAGGGCGCCCGCGAGGTGCCTGACGGAAAGCGCAGGGGGCGCCCTGCGCGAGCGCGGCCACGGAGGCGGGGATCGCCCGATCCCATCCCGAACTCGGCAGCTAAGCCCGCCATCGCCCAAAGTACTGCGGAGCCAGTCCGCGGGAGGACGGGACGCCGCGCTCGCGCAGGGCGCGTCCGCCCCCATCGGGGGCAGGGCGCGCGCAGGGGAGGGGCCGCAGGGCCCCTTCCGTCTTTCCAGGGGGCCTTGCGGCCCCCTTTCCTTTTTTCGGGGTTATATCATTTCGACAGCTACCGCTCTCATTTTCCCGGCTTCTTTTCTATATTACATGCATCCATCTCTAGACACCTCGTAGTCTTCATGTTTGAATACGCGCCATATTCTTAAGGTGACGAAAGGCAAATATATGAAGCGACATGAGATAGAGCCGGGGATTTATCGTCATTTCAAGGGCAATGAGTACGAAGTTCTGGGCGTGGCGCACCATTCGGAAACAGAAGAGCCATTCGTTGTGTACCGTGCTTTATACGGTGATTATGGGCTCTGGGTTCGACCTCTTGAGATGTTTTGCGAAAAAATTGACAAGAATACTTATCCAGACGCGGAGCAGGAGTATCGCTTCGAGAGAATTCGTGCCTGATTGCTAGCCATCTGAAGAACGATCTGTAATTGGCCGCCTTGAATTCTGCCGATGTGGACGGATGGTAGAAGGGGCGTGCGGTGCTGCGACTGGACAGTAAAATGGCGGACGCCATCGGAGACGTCCGCCATTGCGATGCGTGATATGCGCTTGTTTCGTTTGCTAGTTGTCAAAAACGCCTTCGGTCCAGGCATCGATATTCTCGACGCGAATAATGGAGGACACTTCGCGTATTCCATCGAGCGCTTCAAGGGTTGCTTCGGCTTTGCGCATGTCGCTTTCAATCGCTTCATGGGTCACATAGATGAGGGTGCAGGTTTCCCCGTCTTCGCTTTCTGTCTGGCTGATGTGGGAAATGGAAATGCCGCATTCGGCGAATGCATTGGTGCAGGATGCTAGGGTTCCGAGCTTGTCTTCGACGGTGAGGCGAACGTAATAGCGCGTTTTCAGGTCGTCTATGGGACGTATGGCCAGATTGTGGCCGAAGGGCTCTTGTTCGGGCATTGGGGCGCCTCCTTTGGCGATGGGGTCGGCCAATGCCATGATGTCGCCGACCACAGCGCTTGCGGTGGGGAACGATCCCGCGCCTGCGCCGTAGAACATGGTTTCGCCTACGGCATCGCCTACCACGAAGACTGCGTTCATTGCACCGTCGACGCTTGCTAGCTGGTGGGTGTTGGGAATCATAGTGGGATGCACGCGCACGTCGATGCCTTCGGGCGTGTTGCGGGCGATGGCGAGAAGTTTGATGGTGTAGCCGAATTCCTGAGCCATCTTGATATCGGTCGCGGACACGTTGCGGATGCCCTGCATGTAGACGTCATCGGTAGTGACGCGCGTTTGGAAGCCGATGGAGGAGAGGATGGCGATCTTCGATGCGGCGTCGAAGCCGTCGACGTCTGCTGTCGGGTCTGCCTCCGCGTAGCCGGCGGCTTGTGCTGCGGAAAGCACTTCGTCGAAAGACAGGCCTTCGTGTTGCATGCGGGAGAGGATATAGTTCGTGGTGCCATTCATGATGCCGGCGATGGTGAGAATCTCGTTGCCTACCAGGTCGTGCTCGAGTGCATGAACGACGGGAATGCCGCCTGCCGCCGCCGCCTCGCAGCGAATCTGCACGCCGTTCTGAGCTGCGAGAGATGCGAGATGCTCGACGTGGCGTCCCAAAAGAGCCTTGTTGGCGGAAACAACGTGCTTGCCGTTCTTGAACGCTTCTTCGAAGATTTCCGTTGCGGGATGATCTCCGCCGATGAGTTCCACGACGATGTCGATTTCGGGGTCTTCGACCACGTCTTTCCAGTCGAACGTGAAAACGCCTTCTGCAAGGCCAAGGCGCTTCGCTTCCGCGTCATCGCGGCTGCATGCGCGCTTGAGGTTCAGGTCGATGCCATAGTGTTCAAGATATTTGTCGTGATGGGTGTCGATGAGGCGTGCTACGCCCCCGCCGACGGTTCCAAGGCCGATAAGTCCTATGTTTACGCTTCGCATGCGAACTCCCATCTCTGGTATGCGTGGCGGCGCCATGGTGGAATGCGCCTTCGTTCCGATGGGGTTGATTGTACAGAATTGTTGCGCCAAGACGAACGATGAGACCGCGTGCGGGCTTCTATTCTTGCGAAGAGCCCGAGCCTGACGATATTCTTCTGTTTGATGGATGCGTCGGCTTGGTTTGTGCTGCTTTCGGTGGTCTTTTTGATTTCGGCATGCATGGCAGCGGCCCTCTTCGCGCAGATTGCAAAGAGGGAGGGGGCTCGCGTGCTTGTGCATGGAATCATGGCGGCATGCGGATTGCTGTCTATCCTCGCGTGGGGAGGGACTCAAATTGCATTGCCGGCGCAAATTGCATTTACCGTGTTTAACGTGGTGTATGCAGCTTGTGCGCGCAAGCGTTTGCGCCGCGATATCTAAATTTTGGGGCGACGTCCGCCGCAACAATGTCTGTGCGAAGTTCCTTGAGTGGGGGGGGGGGGGGATTGAATGCTGGAAACA
>JBKTHK010000104.1:0-2895 GCA_047240885.1 Slackia sp.
TTTGCCCACCATGAAGGCGGAATAGAAGCCCACGCCGAACTGGCCGATGATGTCCACGTCGTCGCCCTGGGCCTCGGCGTTGTCGGTCTTGAACTCCAAGCTGCCGGAATGCGCAATGGTGCCCAGATTCTTTTCAAGCTCGTCCTTGGTCATGCCAATGCCGGAGTCCGACACCGTTACGGTGCGGGCGTCGCGATCGAAAGACACATGAATAGCCAGCTCGTCCTTGCCCACCTTAACGTCGGAATCGGTCAAGCTCTTGAAGTAAAGCTTGTCCACAGCGTCAGACGCGTTGGAGATAAGCTCGCGCAGGAAGATTTCCTTGTTGGTGTAGATAGAATTGATCATGAGATCGAGCAGTTTCTTGCTCTCTGTCTTGAATTTCTTCATGGAATGAAGCCTTCTTTCTTTCACGCATTGCACGGGCGGACCCGTAACGTTATTACCTCGGGTGACGAAGGGGGCGAAGCCGCATGCGGCAGCGCTGCGATGCGGCCTGCGACCGTGCATGGCGGCGCAACAGCGCAACGGCCAGCAACGCGACCAGGTTGTGGCCAGCGGTGTGGCGGCGCAACCGGGCGGCGACCAGCGGCGCTGCCGGGCTGTCGGCGCGGCGACGCGGCCCACGCGCCCTTCTTCGTGACATTCGTTTAGCACTCAAGATACGTGAGTGCTAAATTGGATTGTAGTACCGAGCATTGTGCTGTCAACCAAAGCGCAGGAAGGCTCCACGCAATGTTGACGTTTCGTTGCGAACAGAGCACCGCAAACGAAACAGGAGGGTTGGACGCTTCATTTCTTCCTTAGTGTTTAATATTTGATACGCAATCGAATTTACCGCTACTTATTCTTAACGCTAAAACAAGACAGAGAGCAAAAGAGCGCCTAGGCATTCATTCAAACGCAGCCGAGCCCGCGGCTCTACGATGCGTAGGTTGGCGGGCAGCGCACAGGTACGGATAATCTTTTTCGGGCGCCCATCTTCACAACGAAACGAACCCGAAAGGACACCCCATGAGCACCTACTTGACCGCGGATGCCATCCGCAACCTGCGCGAGGCGCGCGGGCTTACTCAGCGGCAGCTCGCCGAGCGGATCGGCGTGACCGACAAGGCCGTTTCCAAATGGGAGTCAGGCCGCGGCCTGCCCGATGTCTCGCTCATCGAAAGCCTGGCCGAAGCGCTCGGCGTATCGGTCGCCGAGCTTTTGACGGGCGACGTGCGCGAGAACGCTAACCGGGCGGGAAATATGCTGCGCAGCAAATTCTACGTGTGCCCTATCTGCGGAAACGTCATCCACTCCATGGGCGAAGGGGCGTTTTCGTGCTGCGGCGTGAACCTCACGCCGTGCGAAGCCGATCAGGCGGCCGAAGACGACGCACATGCATTCGCGCTCGAGCGCGTGGAAAACGACTGGTACGTCGCGCTCGATCACCCCATGACCAAAGACCACTTCATCAGCTTCGTCGCATACGTGACCGACGACGGCATCTGCATGAAGAAGCTCTACCCCGAACAGCTTGTGCAGCCGCGTTTTCATATGCAGGGCGGCGGATGGATGTATCTGTATTGCAACCGCCACGGCCTGTTCAAAATGAAAACCCCGCGCATCGAACGCCCGAAGCACCCCCGCCTGTCCTAAAACCGCCCTCATGAAGCCCGTCGCCCGCGACATCGCAGCGAGCGACGGGCAACGACGGCAATCGGCAGGAACGCCGAACGCCTTGAATGAAAGCGCACGCTAGGCGCGGCCGGCGCTCCACGCCTCGACCCTGGCAACCAGGCGCGCAAGCGCAGGAATCAGCGTGATATCGAGATAGCTCGCCCCGCGCTCCCATGTATTCACCGCGGGCGTCGAAACCCCAGGTGCATTGCCACCTGCTCTTGCGTCATGCCAAGTTCGAGGCGCTTCGCGCGAATGACTTCGTTGATTTTCATGGTTACCCCTTCGGTCGAAAGCAGATTCGATCGGCATGCCGTGACTCTATTTGACCAGATGGGCAAGCGAGCCGCAATTGAAGAAACATACATCGCGAACGAAGGAGATTAACCGCTGGTTAATACGCGCAAGGCGGACCATTGCCTGAAATGCCCGGAAACAAAACGTCAGGCACACTCGACATTGCGCCCGGGTCGAAGTATGCCGAATTATCCGGAAGTACTGTTTCGCGCATCGTGGAGCTCCTGAAGCGGGAAAGCACGCAACCGGCACGTGACGTCATCTCCTTCGCGCAACAAATCTGCTTCTCATATCTAATCGGGAGCTGCGATTCTCATCTCAAGAATTTCTCGATCGTCTATTACGAAGAAAAAACGCCCCGACCCTCGCTAGCGCCCGCCTACGATTTCGTCAGCACTACATATTTTCCGAGGCCCAGCCGCGACATGGCATTCGCACTAGGAGAAGATCGGAGCATCAACGCAATATCGCCTGATAATTTTCGCACGTTGGCTCTTCAGCTTGGCATTTCGGAATCATCGCTTCGCAATCTGGCAAAACCGCTTGTAAACGAAATCATCCCTGCCTTACGAAAAGCAGGGAGCGGACAAATGGGAACGGTTCTTGAATCAACTCCATATATCGCCGATCGTCTTGAAGAAGACCTCCTGCCCCGCCTTGACGTCTTGCGTTCATTTTGCGGTATCTAGCGTCGCGCGTCGGTAGGCTATTACGCCAACGACCACGACATGGGCAGAAGCCCCCGCATGCGCCGCACGAGCGCTTTCGTGCCACTGGGGCCTTAAAAATAGAACAGTTCTTCGAATTTTTTATCGAGCGCGATACAGAGAATAAGTGCAAGTTTCGCTGTGGGATTGAATTGCCCCGTTTCGATGGAGCTGAGTGTGTTTCGGGACACCCCCGTCAACTCGGCGAGCTGCGCTTGAGAGAGACCAC
>JBKTHK010000105.1:0-2834 GCA_047240885.1 Slackia sp.
TTGTTGGTGGAATCCCATAGGCCGTCCCGCTCCTCTGCCATCTCCACGAAGGTGAACAGTTCGCCTGAGCGCACGAGCTTGCTCAGACCATGGCGCGCCTTTCGCAGGCGCTCGTGGACGTATTGCCTGCGACCGTCCTTCAGCGTGAACTCCCGCAAGAACCGGTCCCACTTCGCGCACCATCCGGCATAGTCGGCAAGCCATGCAGCCGCAGAATCGGCGTCCTTGGCCTTGAGGAGGCGGCGGGCGATGCCGTAGAGCTCGATTCCGCAATCCAGCTTCGGCCTGCTTGTGGTGCACCTCCTAACCTGGCAGAAGGCATGGAAGACGCGTCTCTGGATGCGCGTGGCAGGCCATATCGCACGGGCTGCCTTGGCGAACCCGGGGGCGCCGTCTGTCACCGCCATGACGGGCGCGGGCATGCGCATCATGAGGGCCGCCCATGCCTCGGCACATTCGCTCTGCGCCAGATGCCATGCGACCACATGCTCTTTGGTGCACGCCATGAGCACGACCGCGTCGCGTCCGACCCAAAGTCCGTCCAGGAACACGACGTCGAAGACCTCACCGGTATAGGGGGCGATGGGCCATATGCTCCAGAACTCAGAGGTGCGCCTCCTGAACGTGCGGCCCTCGCCGGGGAGATCGGCCTGCGCGCCCTTCCCCATGAGCCAGTCGAGGAACTCCGCGAGGCGCTTCGCAGCGTTATCGATCCTGTGCGTCAGGGATGCGCCGCATCCCTTGCATCGCCATCTGGTGGCCCCTGAACTCGTGTGTCCGTTACGCTTCATCGTTGAGCCGCATGCGCTGCAGATCGGATTATCCACTCGCTCTTCCTGTCCTCGAACAACTTCTTCTTCGAGAAAGCTTGCCCGAACAGGCGCGTCAATAGGAAAGTGGACACACATTCTGTCCGAGTGAAAAGTTGGAGCGAGCCAACTTATCGACGTGATTTATATGTCTCTACCTGGGGAAAGCATATGATTGCGGACACACATTCTGTCAACCTATCCCGTGATGTTTGGCATCGCGTAGTTTCTTGAGCTAACCGATGGTCTCGATGCTTGGGCGCACTTGTCCAACCCCTTGTTAAAATAGGGTTTGATGATTGGCGGCTGGCTTCGGGTGGAAACGGGCTAGCCGTTATTTCTTTTTGTACTTATTGCCGTCTCTCAGCATCGCGTACATGACGTCGAGCCTCTTTCTGGCGAGGGCGGTTATCGACGAGTTGTAACACCTCCCCTCGGCCCGCTTCCGCTCGTAGTACTTGCGCGATTCGTCGCAGAACAGTATCGATTTGCTCGCCGAAAGGACCAGCACGCGCTTCAGCCTTCGGTTCCCCCCGCGAGGCTTCGTTACCGAATTGACGCTCCTGCCGGATTGTCTGACCTTTGGCGACAGGCCCGCGTACGAAGCGAGCCTGGCCGCCGTCGGGAACCTCGTGACGTCTCCCACTTCGGCCAAGAACGTCGCGCAGGTTACCGCCCCGACGCCGGGCATCGACATCAGTATCTCCGCTTCAGGGATAGCCTCCAGAATCGCATCCCGCTTCTTTGCGACAGTCTTGCGCGACTCGAGCGCCGATGAGAGCCTGCGAGCCTCCATCCTTATGAGGTCTTCGAGGTCTTCGGCCCCCGGCAAGACGAGCGTCTGCTCGCTTATCGCATCGAACACGCGGTCGACCTTCGCTCCTGACGCGCCGCCGAACCCCTTCCTCGACCTCACGAAGCGCTTTGCGCGGCCCCGGCCGGCCGTTCTCAATCCGCAGGGGCCGCCGTAGCGCTCAAGCAGCAGCAACGCGAGACCGCCCTGTATCTTCTTGCCGGCCATGAGCTCCTCGAGGGGCGGGCACACGGCCAGGAGAAGGGCGTGAAGCCTGTTGGCCGACCTGATCACCTCGGCGGTGAGTTCCCTGTCGTGAGACATTATGGCGGCTAGCCGATGGCGTTCCGGGGTTTTCTCGTCAACCGCCTTGACCAGCTTCGGAATTCCGGATGCGACCTCTGCGAGGATGGTCGCATCGCGCCGGTCGGTCTTGATGTCGCCGCCGTACATCTCTATTGCTTTGGCCATGGCCCTTGGCGTCAAGAAGCCGATCTCCATCCCCATGTCTTTCGCCACCGCGAAAAGCAGGCGCGACATGGGGCCGGGCTCATCGACAACCACCCTGACCTTTCCCGCGGCGCAAAGAGGAGAGAGGGCGGCGCGAATCTCCCGCTCCGACTGATCGACCTTCGAGTCGAAGAGGACTTCGCCCGTCTCTGTGTCGATGGCGACGACGTGGTGAGCCCACTTCCCGACATCGACGCCGCAGCATACAGCGAATTCATTGCCCATAGGACTCCTTCCGCTAGTGAGGAGCTGGCAATCGCCAAGGCGCCGGAGTTCGCATTACTTTGAGGGAGGGCTGAGGCCCGTACATCAACCTATCGGCTATCGACCGGAGCCAGCGGGCTTGGCGGCATGACAAAAACGATCGTTCCGACATCCGCACCGAGCCATACCAAGCCTGTTGGCAACCAGCATCGGGCGCATCCTCACGTCGCCAAGCCCGACAGGCAGATTGTAGCGGCACGGGCGAATTCGACATCCTATAACGGCCAAATCCAAGCGCGCCGGCAACCAGCGAGGAGCCGTCTCGAGAAAGCCCCCTAAGATGATTCTAGAAAGAAACTGGATCAAAGTCCTATAACCCTAACGTAATCCAACAAAGCTGCCTTCGCCGACAACGAAAAGAGCCCCGGATTCCAGGGCTCTTCCAAGTTCAAATGGTGCGGGTGAAAGGACTTGAACCTTCATGGGGTTGCCCCCATACGGACCTGAACCGTACGCGT
>JBKTHK010000106.1:0-2777 GCA_047240885.1 Slackia sp.
TCGAACGAAGGATCGCGCGAGCAGCGCTCGTCGCGTTCTCGTCGTCGTACGACGCGCCATAAGACGGTTACCCTCGAGCACAAGCGTCCTCAGATAACCCCCGAAGGCCAAGGCGAGGTCGAGGCTTTCAGCAAGCCGCGCACTCGCAACGCCTCGAAGAGCACGGGCGGATCTCGTCGTCGCGGGGCAGTGAAGCGCAACCCCTCTGCGACGCTGAAAATCATCCCGCTCGGCGGTCTTGACGCCATCGGAAAGAACATGACCGTATTCGAATGCGGCGACGACATGCTGCTGGTCGATGCGGGCTTGATGTTTCCCGACGACGATCATCCGGGCATCGATCTCATTCTGCCCGATTACACGTACGTGATCGAAAACGAGCATAAGCTGCGCGGCATCATCATCACGCACGGCCATGAAGACCATACGGGATCGTTGCCGTATCTGATGAAAGACCTTTCTCGCAAAGTTCCCATCTACGGCACCAAGATGACCCTCGGCTTGATCGAGGGCAAGTTCAGCGAGCATCGTGTCAAGGCGAAGCTCGCCGAGATCAAGGCAGGTGACGAGATAAAGCTGGGCGGCTTCATCGTCGACTTCTTCGCCGTGAATCACTCCATTCCCGGCGCGGTGGGCGTGTTCATGCAGTCTCCTGCAGGCAACGTCTTGCACACCGGCGACTTCAAGCTCGACCAAAGCCCCATCGACGGCGTTCATACGGATTTCGGTGCGCTTGCCCGCTTTGGGAAGATTGGCGTCGATTTGATGATGTCCGATTCTACGAACGCACAGAACCCCAACTTCACGCCTTCCGAGGCCGAGGTGGGAAAAACCCTGCGCCAGATTATTGAAAACGCCAAGGGCCGCGTCATCATCGCGAGCTTTGCGAGCCATATCCACCGCCTGCAACAGATTGCCGATGCCGCGGTGGCCAACGGCCGCAAGGTTGTTGTCACGGGGCGCTCCATGGTTCAAAACACCGATATCGCTCGCAAACTGGGCTATCTCAAGATTCAAGATGTAGACCTGATCGATGCGTACGACCTGAAAGGCACGCCCGCGGAGAAGGTCGTCATCATGTGCACGGGCAGCCAGGGCGAGCCGTTGAGTGCGTTGGCGCGTATCGCTAACGGCGAGCATCGCACCATTCAGATTGACGAGGGCGACACGGTCATCATCTCGGCAACGCCGGTTCCCGGCAACGAGAAAGCGGTGACGCGCGTGGTGAACTCTCTTGCGAAGATCGGCTGCGAGGTCTATGACAAGAAGCGCGCCATGGTGCACGTCTCCGGCCATGCGGGCGCTGAAGAGCTCAAGCTCGTCTTGTCCATCGTGCAGCCGAAGCATTTCATGCCGGTGCATGGCGAGTCCACCCACCTTCGCGCCCATGCGCGCCTCGCCGAGGCGACGGGCGTCCCTGCTCGCAACATCTTCCTGTGCGAGAACGGCGATACGCTGCAGCTTTCCGAGGCGGGCGTTCGCTTCGGCGACCCGGTGGAAAGCGGCATCGTCTACGTGGACGGTCTCTCTGTGGGAGACACCTCCAAGGACGTTCTGGAGGAGCGCCAGGCGCTGTCGAATTACGGCTTTGCCACCATCGCCGCGGCGGTCAACGTGCGCAAGAAGCAGATCGAGGGCGTCGTACGCGTCGAGATGCGCGGCATCACCGGCGGAGACGTTGCGGAATTGCGCCGCGAGGCAACCGACACGGTGAAAGGCACGCTGCGTCGCGCGCTCGACAAGGGCGCCAAGGGCAAAGACCTCGACAAAGCCTGCCGCGATGCGCTTCTGTCCCTTTTGTGGGAGCGTACCAAGCAGCGTCCGATGGTAGTCTCGTCTATTATCGAGCTGTAAACAGCCTTCGTTTGAAGGCTGCAGGTCAAAGCGGGGAAGAGGAGAGAGGTAATACGTGGCTCGCGGTTCTAAAACCACCGACGCACAATCGAAGAAATCGACGAACGCGGCTTCGGACGGCCGCGTTGCGTTGAAGGATGTTCCCGCCAAGGGCAAAAGTCGGCGCAAAGAGCCCGAGCCCGAGGTCGAGGAAGTGTGCGTTTCGCCGCGTATTTTCGACGAACGCACGAAGCGGGATATCACGGGCGTGGCGATTGCCGTGCTAGCGGTGGTTCTCTTCGTCACGGCTGTGCTGCCCCCCTCGGGCTTCATCACCTCGGCGCTCGCGACCGGTCTTCATCTTGCTCTCGGTGTAGGTTCGTACGTGTTGCCGTTCGTTCTCGTCATCGTGGGCGTGAGCTTTCTGGCGCGCAGCGATGCGGATTCGTTCGCTTTGCGCATGGGCGTCGGTTTGGCCATGCTTTTCTTCGCGTTCGAGACCATCCTTTCGCTGTTCACCCCTGGGGCGGATACCAATTCCGGCCTGCTTTTCGTCCAGGAATCCCTCGTATCGCGCGGGGGATATCTCGGCGCGGGCGTTTCCTGGGCGTTGCTCGAGCTGCTCGGTCGTCTCGTCGGCTGCATTAACAAGGTAGGCGTCGCCTGCGGCGGTGCTGTTGTCATAGGCTTTTCCATATCGGGGGCTTTGCGCCTCGTGCAAGAGAAGGCCTCCGATATTCGTGAGCGCCGCGTTCGCCGCAAGGAGGAGCGCGAAGACGCTGCAGGAACGGCGCTGGATGCTCCGGCCTACGCTCCTGCGCCTGAGCCCGCGCCCGCCCGCATCCGTCGGGCAGACGTTATCCCTCGCGTGCCGCGCGATCTTTCGCGCCCTCGTCCTGCGGTGCAGTCGCTCAATACGCAGATTCTCGGAGGCTCCCATATCA
>JBKTHK010000107.1:0-2712 GCA_047240885.1 Slackia sp.
GACATGCTCAAAGTCCTGCAGCCTCAGACCATGGACAAGTACCCCCTCTCCATCGCCATCGACGGCACCACGGGCGACGGCATCAAGGCGTGCCTGTGGGCGGGCGCGCACATGGACGAAGTCCACACCGCGATGGTCTTCGACCGCGTTGCTGTAAAACCCGATGAGTTCGGCGGGTCGGACACAGTCGGCTCCTTGTTCTGGATGGGCTCGAATCCGTGGCTGAAAGTCAACCTTAACGGCGAGCGCTTTACCAATGAAGCAGCCCCGTACGACTATATCCTCAACGCCACGTTGACGCAGCCGCACCATACCGTTGTCGACATCTGGGACTCGGACTACGAACAGTATCTCGAGCAGTTCGACATCCACGGATGTGCGCGCGTCTTCCCATTTGACAACGGCGCTCCCACCAACATGACGCTCGATGCCGTCAAGGGCCTCAACCAGGGCCTAATCGACGACGGATACATTGTCGTCGCCGACACCATCGAAGAGCTCGCCGAAGGCCTGGGCATCCCCGCCGATGCACTCAAGGCAACGGTCGAGCGACAGAACGAGAACTTCGATGCCGGCGTTGACCTCGACTTCGGCAAAGACGCACACCGTCTGTCCGCCATTCGTACTGCTCCGTTCTACGGCGTACGCACCTCCGGATACATGCTGTGCACCCTGGACGGCATCACCATCAACGAAAACTTCCAGGCTGTAAACGACGAAGGCGAAACCATCGAAGGCCTTTATGTCACGGGCGTCGACTCGGGATCGTACTACGCACATACGTATCCGAACATGTCCACTGGCAACTGCTGCGGACGCTCCGTCACCTTCGCACGCATGATCGGCAAGGCGCTGGCCGCAAAGTAACCAATTTTCAGCACACTGCATAGCGGGGATGTTCGTACGTCGTCGCTACGATACGCCTCCTTGCGTTGACGCAACAATCCACGGCGCCGCTGCGACACGCTTCGCGGCGATGCAATGCCCTTTGTGCACCGAACCCCACGAGTTCCCCTTCGCTCGTGGGGTTCGCTCTTTTCGGGGGGCAAACGGCGACCGAGCAAACGCACCGCCCCTCGCGTTGCTGTGCTCTTTTTCTCTCGTGCGATCGTTGCGCCCCGAACACCGAACGCTCTGTGCCACAATGAAAGCATCTTTCGGCCGAACGAACCGCTTCGTACGCAAGGAGGAACCCATGGAAATAAGCGCTATGGAGGGGCAGACCTCTCCTTTCGAAATTGACGTGTACCTCGAAGCGGAAGAGGTGACCAGCCTCGCAAGCGGCGCATGGAAGCGCATGGCCCGCATTCTCAAGTGCGATGAAAACCGCGTACGACAACGTACCGAAGAACTTCTCACCACACGTGAGATACAAAAGTTTCTTGAAGAGACTATTATGGCACGCGCCGCTGAAACGGCTCTCGAGGAAACGGCGCCTTTGTTCATGGGAGCCCCCGAGCTCGAAGGCGACTCGCCCCTGCGCGAACGGGAACCCTTCTCTTTCCGCGCCCGCGTCTACCCCGTCCCCTCAATGGACGTAGACTGCGAAACCCCCATTGTCCGCAAACGTCCTAAAGCGGCGAAAGACGGAACGCGGAGCACCTCGTCGCTTTCCGATCGAGACCTCGTGCGAGAAACGCTTCGCGCGCGAGTCCACGGCACCATCCCCGACCGGCTGCTGCGCAAGGCTCTCGCATTGAAAAAGGAGCAGTTCCAGCAACACCTCGCCGACAAAGGCCTGACATACCGCGAGTATCGCATTGCCCATCGCGTGAAACCCCAAGAAGTCGAAGACGAGCTCTACGACGAAGCCTTCGACGAACTTTCGACCAACGTTGCCTTAGACCTCGTCTTCATCAAGCAGGAACTCTCCGTGAGCCAAGACAAGATAGACGCGACCCTCGCGGAGCTTGCCCCCGGAAGAGAGAAAGAGCTTTTCGACGAGCTTTCGGCTACGGGAAAAACCTGGATGCTCCATCAAAAAGCGCGACGAAACGTCGCGCTTGATTGGGCGGTAGAACACTTGTTGAAACGGTAGGAAGTCGCAAGCGAATGCCGTACGGCAAACAGCGCCGACTTTGGAAGCGCTTGACAGGGCGCCCTCGAACCGGAAGCGGCTTCGAGGGCGCCTCGTGCATGAAGTCCCTAATGAGGCACCGGCATCTTAGGCGTACTTCATGATAATGGAGTCCATGATGTCGGATGCGCGCTCGCACGTATCCGCCGTGTTCTCCATGCGCTGGAACAGCTTGTCCCAGATGAAGATGTCGAGAGCGTCCTCTCGCGATTCTATACAGACCGTGCATCGCCGTGAAAAAGAGGCTGTCCATCTCCTCTTCTGCATCGCCCACCTTCACGATAAGGGCAGGAAGCTTCTTGGAATTCTTGAAGTTCCTGAATTCCCCCATGGCAACCTTCAGGGCTTCGCAGCTCTTAAGCAGCAGGCGCGCAAAATCGATAGCGCGCGGGTGCATGGAAGTGAGATTGAACATGTAGAAACGCTGGATGGTCGCTTCCATGTAGTCAAGAATATCGTCCATGCTCTGCGTCAGAGAGATGATGTCTTCTCGGTCGATCGGCGTGATGAAGTCAACGCTGACAGCCTGGAAGATGCTATGGCAGACCTTGTCGGCGGCATGCTCGATTTCGTGAGCACGTTCGATGTCAGGCAGAAGCGTGTCAGACGTGGTGAAGTTCTCGATGATTTCAATA
>JBKTHK010000108.1:0-2624 GCA_047240885.1 Slackia sp.
AAGACTTTGGGATGGGCCGCCATCTGGGTCTTCACTTCAAATCCGAGGTCTTTTCCCATGGCGGTGAGCCGCTTCATGATGTCTCCGATGCCGCCGGCGCTCGTCCTCACAAAATCGAGGTCTTCGCTGTAGCGAGCCGGTTTCGCTAGATAAAGTTTATGGAAGGCAGTGCCTCCGCGCAGCACGAGTTCCTTTCTAAGCAATTCATCGCTTGAGATCTCGCAGATCGCTTGCGTAAGAAGGAGGTCTTGTTCGACTTGGTCCGCGCTCGGCCAAGGGTGATCGACGGACCATTGAGTCACAATGCTTTCGGGAATCATATATCTGGATCGACCTCCTTGTTCACGAAGATATTCCAGCGCACATCAAGCGATCCGCCTCTTGGGCGTTCGGGGACAGGTAAGATGGCGAGAGCGCCCTTTTCCGCGGAGGCTCTAGCCAGATCGTCAGTTATCGATTTCTGCAACATGCTCTAAGATCCACCCGGTCTTCTGACGGCAGCAGCGGAATGGGCGGGGCGGCATGAATATCGCCCATGAGTGTCGATTCGTTCCCCAAACGACTTGCGATTACCGTTGCCGCGTTGTCGGGCGCCTGAGATGTCGGGATCCGCCGCTACGTCAGCATTGTTGCGCCGACTGTGAAACTCGCCGAAGAGGAGCCTGACACCATTCTCGTTGCTGGGATCTGGTCAATGCGGCCTCTTGTCAGGAAGCGCAGTTCGATGACCGATCCCTGTCGGAAGTATGTTTCGATGAGGCTACTTGGAATTCCTGGGGCGCCTGGTGTCCTGCGCCGTGCAGGAAAGCGGCCTTAGCCAGCCCGTAGTATGCACCAAGGAAAGCCATCATGTCATTGATGACGCCCGGCTCCAGCGCCCCCAGCGACCCGCCAGGATTTTGGCACCCAAAGCCCTCTTGCCGGCGAGACGATGGCTCCGACTTCTCTGTGCTGCCAGACGCGTTCTCACCTGTCGAACGGGATACTCAGCAAGCGGCTTCTCCTCGGTGCGCATGGACGTCACACCGTGAGAGAGCATCCAGGTGGAAAGCCCGGATGCCTTCAGTTCCCTGTCTATGTGTTGAGGTGTAGCTTGATTCATATTGCCTAAAGTAACAGAATTCGTAACTTTAGGCAATATGAATCAACCGTCGAATACCTGCATTTTTCGCAGGTATCCACAGACAAAAAGATCGCTTGCATACGCGCTCCTTTTTCGAGGTGTTCAAATATACGAGTCGCTGGTTGTGTTGGGGCAAATCGATGCCGAGGAAATCGGAATTGCGGAGGAGTCGCAATTTGAGACCTCAAGTTGTCGCCATTGCGCGGCTACTCTTTTTGAAGATACTTCCTCATAAGATCCCTGGGGATGTGGCAGTAGCCGTTGGGGAACTTGTTCGGCCAGTTCTGGTGCTCCTCGACGCTCGGGGCATAGTGGGTAAGCGGCAGGATCTCGACTTATTCATACATTGCTCCATTGGAAATATAATGAGCAGTCGCAGGTTTGAAGGACTAGGATCTATCTATTCAATTTTGGGCTGAGGTGGCTACATCAATCTTAATCCAAAGCCCTTGAGGGCTCTTCGGTTGCCGCGACGAATCCATGCCGCTACTCGTCAACGAGAATGCTCTCGGGTTCGTGGAGTATACGTTCGATGGTGGCCTTGTCGTCGTTCGAAAGCGCACTTAGATCCCTATGCTCTACGGTGAGCTTCCACCAGACTGTTCTGTTGATGGGGCACTCAGGGCACGTCCTCTGCGACACTACGCCGAACATTCCCATTTTTGGCGGGTAGTCCCATCCGGCTCTGTAGGCTTCTTCGGGCGTAAGGATTTCCTCGCGTCCGCAGACTTCGCAGATATGCTTCAGTTTCATACGTCTCCTCCTTCTTGGCTGTCATCTATGTCGACGAGGGAAACCACCGCGTAAACCACTCGCGATCGGGCCTCCCTTACGCGGCGATAGGCGGTCGCTCGTCCCACGTCGAGCGTTTCCTGGATCTCGGCGATGGGGGCGTCGAGAAGCCATTCGTCCATTTGCGCCTGGGTCATTTCTGAAAGCCCACTGTCTGCCGGAATGGCCTTTTCTTCCGCCCGGCATTGCGCTTGTGGGCCTCATCATCGTATTCAAACACTAGCGTTCCGCCGGGCAACGCATCGGGGATCGTGAGGCGCACGCCCATTGCGCCGGGTCTTTCTTGAGAACCGAGGTCTTCAATCGTAGAAGTATCGATCACCTCGCTTAATGGAACCTCGATAGTATGTTTGCTCACGTCTCTTCCTTTCACCTTCCCTTAAAGTATTGTATCATAATTAATATTGATATGCGTGGGCGTAGGAGAGAAAATGCAAGCAGCTCGGGATGGGGATCGCTTGTGGCGTGAGCGATGCGACTTGCATATGCTTAGAGCTTAGAGAGGCGGCTTGTATGGCAGATGATCTGATTTCAGCAATAGCTGGCACTGATCTTACGAAGCTTATCCATGTTATTCGCGGTCAGCATGTTATGGTCGATTGCGATCTCGCTGCGCTTTATGGCGTGGAAACAAAGGTGTTTAATCAGGCTGTTAAGAGAAACATCGCTCGCTTTCCAGAGCATTTTCGCTTCCAGCTTACTCAGGAAG
>JBKTHK010000109.1:0-2614 GCA_047240885.1 Slackia sp.
GTCTCATCCAGCGCGAGGTGGTCGACCGCATCGCCGAGAAGGTCATCTCCGGCGAGCTGCGCGACCGCAGCCACGTGCTGATCGACCTGGACGCCGAGGGTGATTACACCTGCCGAGTGGAAGGCCCCATGGACTTGGACGGCCTGAACCTGGACGACCCCAGCTTCCTCACGGCCGGCTCCGATCCGAAGGAGACCTTGCAGGATCTGGATACCCTGAGCAACGGCGACCTCGGTGAGGATCCCATCGCTTAATCCGCATACCCCTTTCACAGCAAGCGCCCGGGCAGCCAAGACCCGGGCGCTTTTGCGCGATTGCCGTCGCCTATTGTGCCCCCTATGCCGTTTTCGACTGCTTCTCAGCCTTCCGCGGCTTGCTGGTGACGCAAACCGGTGGCGCCAACACCTATCCAACTTATATAGGCACTCCCTGAGCGGGGGCTTGGTGTTCGAGATCGCACTCACCCTTCCTGGTGACAAAAACGTCTTCTCTGGCGCACATTTTTCGACTTATACAGGCATTTTGATTCTCGCTAAGATTCCGCATAGTGCAGTTTGCTCGATTGAAGCTCCGGTGACCTGGGGTAATACGCCAACCTTCATTCATGGTTAAGCCTCCGGGTGTTTTGGTGATTTAAGAATGCCTGTATAAGTCAAAAAACGTGCGTAGAAGGCCCTTGTCGTGTCACCGTATCTCCGAGAGAGAAGTTAGGACGAAGTTGAGCAAGGTTCGAGATGTGTGACATTTACGATCTTGCAAGCAGGCAATGGCATTCAATGTGCGCTATGTTATAAACATCGCCTATGAATATCTATCTCTCACATATCAGCGCATGGTTGTTCTGGATTTGGTGGTCCAAGATGAATGCCATCCCTTTGGGGCTGTTTCATTCGGGAAAGTGCTTCGCACGCGATCGAATGCCGTCGTTTTCGTTGCCGACGGTTTCAATAATCACGAATGCCGCCGGTTCGAAGCGCGAAGTTCGGCAAATACTCAATGCCAATGGCCAGAGCGTGCGACAGCTGTTGGTGCGCGCTGGTATTGGCACTGGAGCTGATGGCTGTCTGTACGTTTGCGTTCCGTACGTGAAGGGCAGGCGCTGTTCGGAGAAAAATATCCACTTCCACCAAGTGAGTTGCGCGCTGCCTCGGCGATCGTTTGTGAAAGTGGCAGAAGGCTTGTATGTTGCTTCGCCCGAGCTCACGTTTGTGCAGATGGCGAGCGTCCTAGAAGAAGGGGCACTGTGCGCCTGCGGTATGGAATTGACGGGTGGGTATCCTCTGGATGCCGAGTTTCGCCCCGATGGAGAAGTCGTCTACGTGCGGGCGCCCGTCACGTCGCAAACGCTCCTCGCGGCTTACGCTGATCGCTACCAGGGCCGAGGCGGTACCAATAAGGCCCGGCGGGTGACGCGGCATCTTTGCGACAAATCCGCGTCGGTGAAGGAAACTGAGCTGGCGCTCCTCGCTCTTCTCCCGCGCCACTATGGAGGTCTCGGCGCGAAGGAGGCGCTTCTGAATGAAGTTGTGACGCTCAGTCCCGAGGCGGCAACGATTGCGCGCCAGAAGAAAGTCGTCTGCGACCTTAAGTTCAAAGATTCGAATGTTGTCGTGGAATACGATGGTGCAACCCATGGTGACGCCGAAGCGCGAACAACCGATTCTCGTCGCCGGGATGCCTTGCGAGCAGAAGGCTACGACGTGGCTACGCTCACCAACGCGCAGCTGCAGAGCCCGACGGAATTCCAGGCGATCATCGTGCCGGCCTCGCGGAAGGCGGGAAAGAGAACGCGCTACCTCTCCGAGTGCGACATGCCGCGCCATCGGGCCCTCCGCTCGCAAATCGCCCGCTATCACGCAAGAGGGTTTTAGAAGGTTGTCTATGCCTTCTTCACCTTCACGGCGGTACTGGTGACCGAGGCACCGAAGAGGTCCTGGCTCAGAGCTTGGTTCAGCTGGCTCAGCTGCTCGATGGCTACCGCCGTGCCAGTGACCGAGGCGCCGAAAAGTCCTTTCGGCAGCATGTACACGTCGTAGCGTATGGCCAGAATGCCGTTGGCCCCGGCTTCGTGGGCGCGGAACAAAAGCTCGTTCCAGGCGATCCGCTTGACCCGTTCCATCTTGCTGCCGAGCAGAAGGGAACGCTGGTCGGTGAGGTCGGAGACGATGGCGTCAGCCTCGGCGGGAAGGCCCGCGCCCACGACGGCGTCGGTGGACAGCGTGCCTCGGTACTCCGTCACGCGCCAGCCCTCGAAGGAGCTACCAGCCGTGGTCATCATGAGGGAGGGGTTCTTTTCCAGCGCGTCGAGGAACGCCTGTTTGGCCTGCTCGCGCTTCTCGTCGGCCTCGAGGGCCTGCTTGCGCTCTTGGGGAGAAGCGTCCGCGAGATCAGATCCGAAGTCCTCATCCAGCTCGTCGCGCTTTTCCAGCGCCTCTTCTAGGCTCATGACAGAAGTCGCCTCCCATAGACATCGCCAGCACATAAGAAACAATGCCGAAAGTATAGGCCGCCTGCTCCCGTGCAAGGAGAGCGCCCGGCAACGGTTGCGAAGCCTTAACCTGCGCGATTTTTCGGCAGCTTATGGGACGTTTGAATGAGGCGACCTATACCAGCC
>JBKTHK010000110.1:0-2558 GCA_047240885.1 Slackia sp.
GCTCCAGCATGTTCCAGAAATCGCGCCAATCGCGCCATAATCGCGCCAATCGCGCCATAATCGCGCCAATCGCGCCATAATCGCGCCATAATCGCGCCATGGCACGATTCCGAAGGGGTGGTCACCGTGAACGCGCATCAACTGCGAGACATTATCGAAGAGGGCGAGAACGACCGCATCGAATTCAAGCGTTGCGGCAACCAACCTGAAAAGGATCTCTTCGAAACCATCTGCGCGTTCGCCAACACGTTCGGCGGCACTATCCTGCTCGGCGTAGAGGACGACGGCTCTCTCACGGGGATCGATCCAGCCCAGGTGCTTCCCATCACGAGAAACGTCCTCAATGTCGTCAACAACCCCAACGCCTTCGACGTGCCCGTCTCCATGGAATTCGAGCATATCGAGATCGGTGACCGCCAAATCATCAAGATCGACGTTCCCAACAGCCCGCAGATGCACAGCTACAAGGGCAAAGTCTACGAGCGCCGCGGCGATGCCGATGTCGTTGTGCGCGGAAGCGCTCCTCTCGCCGAGCTCTGCATTCGCAAGCAGGGAATCTATACCGAACAACGCATTTTCGAGCATGTATCCCTGAGCGACCTGCGAGAAGATCTCATTGACGAGGCCCGGCGACTCGCTCTCGCGAAGAGAAAAGATCATCCGTGGGGAGCCATGACGAACGCGCAGCTCGTTGAATCGGCCGGGCTCTTCGCAAGGGCTACTCAACGGGAAAGCAGGGCTATGGCGGCCGTCGTTCTTCTCGGCAAGGACGAGGTTATTCGATCGCTGTGCCCCACACAAAACCGATGCACTTGTGCGCCAGCACGACACGAATGCCAAAACGATCGGCTCGTGGCTGCACCAGCCTCATAGACGCCTACGGTCGCCGGTTCTGCGGAAGCATCTTCCGGACCGCTTTCTTATGGAGGAGACTTCGCCCTCAGCCCCGCGATACCATCGTACGCGACTAGTCGTCAACTGTCTCATTCATCGCGAGTTCTGGCCCCTTCCCGGCAAAGTCATCATTGACAATGAGGGCATTCGAACCGAGAACGCCAGCCGAGCTTCTTTCAGGGGCCCCAGAGCCTGACACCTTCAGCCCCTCCCGAAGAGCCCTCTGTCGCCGTTCTTCGTGCATCGGTCTGGCCGAAGAGCTGGGCAGCGCGCAGGCTATTCAAAATTCTCGTCTCTACACAGGCCGCGACCCCGAGTTGGAAGGGTCTGATTTCAGGCATTCGGCCCAACCATTCCCACAATCAGGCGGTGAGCAATTCGCCGAAGCGACAGGCGCCCCAAGGACGGCGTTGACGAGGTTACTCTCGCCTTAAAGCTGGCCAGGCGTGGTGAAGTGCGAACTGCTGACCTGGTTGATGCAGGAATTTCCCGCCATCTGCCAGCGCACCCTAAGCGAGCTTGTCCAGCAGGATCGGCTCACTCCGCAGGGCAACGGCCCGAGTCGCATTTATCGCCCGAATCGCAGATAAAACGATTCGGGAAGCCGAAACGTCACGACCGCAACAGCCGATTTAACTACGCAAGCACGAGAAACCAGGAGAGCCACCATGACAGACCACGCACTCGCGAGCTTTGAAGCGAAGGACGGCACGGGCCGGTGGGAGGTTTTCACCTGGGGCATTATCGCCAACGGCCAGCGCTACCACTTCACGAAGCAGTCCCATATCGTGTGCGCCGGCCTGCCGGGACGCACTGAGAAGCACGTCTACCAGACCGAGGAAGACGATGGCTTCGGCTTGTGGGCGGCGCTTGCCGTCTACCAGGAGACCGGAAGCCTTGCCGACGCCGGCCTCGCTGCCTGGGCGTTGGGCGGTCCGAGCATCGAGACCCACATCGACACGCGGGAGATCCCCGGCAACGTGACGCTCTCCATCGGACACTTGCGCCGCGGCCGCGACGCCAACCTCTCCCTGCGCTACCGCGAGGACGGCCGCTGGGTTCAAGTCGGTGCCATCCAACACTTCGCCGACATCACCCTCTCCGCCATCAATGCCTACCGCGCGGGCGCACTATAGGAGCGCTGCTGTCCAAGGCCTTCGGATCTTTACAAAAATGCAGGGCGAAGAATCGCAAAAATAGCTGCACCTCAACGACCCCCTAAAGAGCCGGCCGTTCCCCCGTTTCAACATAGCGATCAATGTCGGCAACCATCAAGTCGGGCGACTCTATGTGATAGAGGAAGTAATTGTCCAGCACATATTGCGAGAGACCCTTTTCACGAAAGAGAGCCGCCACCTCCGGGCCCGTCAGCCCCTTCGCCTGCCGGTAGTACTCGATGGCAAACACAAGAAACCGCATTTCCTTGCTCATGACTGCTCCTCCGGGTCGTCGAAAAAGCCGCGCTCCACTTCCTGCCGGTACAAATCCGCCAGAGCCGCCGAGCTGAGATGCCACAGCCCGCTATCGGGATTGCGCAGCAGCTCATAAAAGTTCGATGCATAGAACTCCTCGATTTGGCAAGGCTCGGTGAAGCCCAGTCGCTCAAACAAGCCGGGAAGCGTCGCCGTGCCGAGCAGCACGGATAACTGCTCCGGAGACTTAGC
>JBKTHK010000111.1:0-2391 GCA_047240885.1 Slackia sp.
GCGCTTGCGGACGACCCGACTCTATGCGAATACCTCGCAATCGTCGCCATGAAGGGCAGAGGGCCGTACGGTTTGTATCTCGGAGCCAGTCCCGAAGGCCTCGCAGCGTTCAGGGCGCAGAGAGAGTCTTACCTTGAATCCCATCCCCAGCAGCTCGACTTGGCCGAAAGGCGGCATCTCGAATCGCTACTCGCCCGCGTGGAGAAGGCTATGCCGCAAAGACTTGAAGCGGGAGACATCGCCTTGACGCTTGGCAGCCACTGGGTGCCGCCGAAGGTCGTATACGAGTTCGCCGTCGACATTCGGCATACCCGTTGGCGATGACACTGCGATGAGGCACTCGTCATGAAACCGACATCCAGGCCAATGGAAGGTCGGTATTCGGTCTTGGCGGCAAGGTGAAGGAAGCTGCGCTGATGCCTTCGAACGCCCGAGCGAGCTGCTTCGATCCGCTCGCCTCTGCACTGAACTCGACTTCTCACCGTCACCAAGGATGGCCCAGACGGCGGAATAGATCACCAAGCCACTGTCGCCGCATGGGACAAACGGCGCGCGCTCGTGAACCGTTTCAAAGAGTGGTGCTTTGCGGATCCCATCCGCGCTGAAACCCTCTGCCGCATATACAACGACCGGTTCAATTGCATCGCTCCGCGCGAATACTCCGGTGCAAGATTGACGCTTCCGGGAACCTCCCCGTTGATAAGCCTTGCCAGCCACCAACGCGACACCATTGCCCGCAGCCTACGGTCGCCGGAAGGGTCATTACTGAGCAATGGGCCGTGCAATTACACAACCTTGTACAAAAAAGCGATAATCTGGTGGGAAAGACCGACATGGCAGACGCCGCACCAGTTATAGACGCTTAGGCCGCCAGTTCGAAGCGCCTGGGGGGCTGCCACAGTGACTGGGACGCGGTCATCGGCGCAATCAGTTCTCGATGATCCCCGTTTCTCCCAAACGCAGGATCGACGGCCTCGAGGCAAGAAAGAGCGAGTTCGTCGAGGCGCGCACCGCTGCGGAAAGCGACGAATCGTACTCTGTGAAGCAGATCGAGGCGCAAATGAAGGTCGCAGAGAGGAAAATCAACTCTTTGAGGCAGGAAAGAGGTTCCGAGGGTATTTACTTCGACAACCTCGGTTTCGACATGATGGTCGTGGACGAGGCTCACACGTTCAAGAACTTGGCGGTAGCCACGTCCATGACCGTCGCAGGAATATCCGTGGCCGGTTCTCAAAAGTGCGAGGATCTTCTTGACAAATGTGATTTCGTCCGCGAAGCGCACCCGGAAAACCTATTGTTCTTGACGGGCACCCCAGTCAGCAACTCGATGAGCGAACTTTACAACATGTTCAGATACCTTGCCCCCAAGCTATTGGAATCCCTGGGAGTATCTTCGTTCGGGGCATGGGCTTCGACATTCGGGGAAATAATCGAATCGGTGGAGCTGAAGCCCGAAGGCACCGGCTTCCAGTTAAAGCAGAGATTCGGGCGGTTCCACAACCTCCCAGAACTTATGTCGGCCTTCCACGTGTTCGCCGATATAAAGACCAACGAGGACATCTCTCTCGACGTTCCCGAATGCGAGATCGTGCCCGTAGCCGTGGAGGCGACTCCCGAGCAGGCCGCGCTTGTGGAGGTGCTTGCCGAAAGAGCGGCGCAGGTTAGAGCGGGGCATGTTGACCCCGACGTGGACAACATGCTCAAGATCACGAGCGACGGGCGAAAGATCGCCCTCGATCCCAAGCTGCTAGACCCCGACGACACCGATATTGAGCCCTTGTCGGACGGAAAGGTGGCCGCATGCGCAGGAAACGTCGAGCGCATATGGAGGGAAACCGAGTGAGAGAAGCAGTCTCTGCGACGCCTCTACGCCAGCGAGCGGAAAGTGGAACATATACCAAGACCTGCGAGAAAAGCTCATAAACCTCGGCGTGCCGGCATCTCAGATAGCTTTCGTGTCGGATGCCGCGAACCCCCGCCAGCGAGAGCAGCTTTTCGAGAAAGTCAGGAGCGGCGAGGTGAGGATATTGCTCGGGAGCACTCAAAAACTCGGAACCGGAACCAACGTGCAGGAACGCCTCGCCGCCATTCACGACCTCGACTGCCCTTGGAGGCCATCGGACCTCGAGCAGCGTCTTGGCAGAATAGTTCGACGCGGAAACAACTACGACAAGGTGAAAGCGTATAGGTACGTGACCGTTGGAACCTTCGACAGCTACCTTTTTCAAATCGTCCAGTCAAAGCAGAGCTTCATATCCCAGATATTCACCAGCAAATCGCCGGCTCGCGAAGCATCGGACCTCGATGAGACAGTGCTGTCTTACGCAGAGATCAAAGCCCTTGCGACGGGCGATCCCGACATCCAGCGCCGCATGGAGATCGAGAATAGGG
>JBKTHK010000112.1:0-2349 GCA_047240885.1 Slackia sp.
TCCCTCCGTCGACGTTGTATCGAATAGCGTTTTCCATGAGGTTGCGCAGCATCTATTCGATCATGCGCGCATTTCCCACGACCTCGACGTCTTCGGAACCGCCCCCTTCGAAGACGCTCAGGCTCACTGTGATTCCTCGACGGCGCGCCGCAGACGCCAGCCTAATAGAGACATTGCGAGCGACTTCGGCCAACGAGACGCTTTGGTCCATGTCGATGCGCATGTCTTCCGCCTCGGCGTCGTCAAGGCGGGATAGCGTCAGAAGCTCGTCAACCATGGATTTCATATGCTGGGCTTCCTCGTATATATGACCAGCGAACTGCTTCACGTCCTCGGGGCGGGCGATGCCCCGCTCGATGATTTCGGCATACCCGGAAACGACCGTAAGCGGCGTCTTGAGCTCATGCGATACGTTGCCCGTGAAACGACGGCGCTCCGCCACCTGCGCATCGAGGCGTTTGCGCTGTTCATCAAGGCGATTGATAAGAGGGACAAGCTCTTCTGGCACATTGGCGCCATGCGGATGGTCAAGATCGACCGCAGAGAGCTCGGAGGCGACCCTGCGCGATATGACCCATCCCACAAGAAAGGATATGCCGACCGTGGCAAAAAGCACCACGAGATAAGGAATCAGCATGGCGGACATGATGCCCCATACGCTCGAATGCGTTTTCGCCAAACGCAGAACAGACCCCTCTTCTAGGCGGACGGAGTGATAGAGGGTTTCTTCATCGAGCGTTTCCGAATAGCGGCCCGCCCTGCCCTCTCCTTCCTCCATGGCCTCTATGACCTCGGGACGGAGCGCGTGGTTATCGAGGCCGGCAACATCGGCCGCGGTGTCGAACAGAACATCGCCGTCGGGATCTATCAAGGTCACACGCGTGCCGGGAACGACGATATTCGCATGACGCTGAAGGACGGTCTTGGCATCAGTATCGCCATCGGTCTGCGCATCGAGCATATCCGCAAGGCTTTCGCATTCTATTTTGAGGTCGCTTGCGGCCTGGCGATCAAGGACAAGATAGAACACAAGCGCGAAAAGCACCGCGCATGCAACCGCCAATGACGCCGCAGCGACCATGACCGTACGAGCGATGCTCCGAGAAAGAGAGCGGCGAGGAGCCCTTCGAGCCCGCTCGCCGCCCTCGTTTGCCATATTGGAATCTGGCTCGCCTTGACGCAGAGGGTTCAAACGACTCACGCCTAGCCTTTCATGCGATATCCGACACCGCGAACCGTCTCGATAAGGGACGCGGCCTCTTGATCGATTTCGCCGATTTTCTTTCGCAAAGTCTGGATGTGCGCATCGACCGTGCGCGTCTCCCCCGCCACTTCGTAGCCCCATACTTGAATGAGGAGCTGGTTGCGCGAAACCACTATGCCGCAATTGCTCATGAGGAAACGAAGCGTCTCGAATTCCTTATGGGTCAGACGAACCTCGTTGCCGCCTACGACGACGAGGTAGCGCGCGGCATCGAGGCGGATGGGGCCGATTTCGAGAATCTCCTTGCCATGCGGCGGCTCGGAAGCGGACGAAGAGATGACTCAGCTTCGGCGCGAGCCAAATCCGCAGCCTGACGTGCCTGTTCTTCATTGCGGCGGGCGCGACGCCGAAACGTTCACGCGCGGCATCCATCATTTGAAAGCTTCAGAATGTCGTCCGCGCCGGCGTCAAGCCCGTAACCGTGTCGAACTCAGTCGATTTCGCCGTAAGCATCATCACGGGGACATCGGCCGTGCCTTCGCATGCGCGAAGCTTCTTGAGAACAGAGATACCGTCTTCGCCAGGAAGCATTACATCGAGAATGAACAGGTCGGGAACCGCATGCTCGATAGCTTTGTACAGTTCGGCGGCACAGGAAAAGCCCTGCGTTTCATGCCCGGTCTGCGCAAGCGTATAAAGCGTAAGATTGCGGATCTGCTCGTCATCCTCGAGATAGTAGATCATCCGATCAGGTCTCCTTTGTAGTATCCCGTGAGGGAGTATCCTACCCATTCGGCAACATTTTGAGCATGATCGCCGATTCGTTCAAGGTATTTCGCCACCATGAGAGCGCCGATTAGGCCGTTCGCCGAGCCTGATCCTTCCTGGATCGTCGTGATCACGCCCGTTTTGACCGCGTCGAACAACGCGTCCACTTCTTCATCGCGGCCGACGACCGCACGTGCTTTCTCCAAATCCTGTTCGACAAATGCCTCCACAGCATCATGCACCATATCACAAGCGCACTCGCCCATGCGGCGCAAATGAACGGCAAGGTGCGCGTCGAAGGCCTCGTCGGCGGAAATGGAAGTCTCGCAGATATCTGCTGCTTGGTCTGCGATGCGCTCGATATCGCCGACCATCTT
>JBKTHK010000113.1:0-2288 GCA_047240885.1 Slackia sp.
GTCTGGTAGATGGGCACGGCGCGAGAGCCCGTGGCGGGGTCCGGCTGTTCCTGGCCGACGTGGAGCTGAAGCGTTTCGAAGCGGTATGTATCGCGTGGTGTGGCAGACATGGGGGTCCTTTCGTGTCCGTTTGGACGGTTGAGAGTTTGTTTTGGTCGAAAGGCTCCCGAGCGCGCGGCGAAAACGGCGTGCGTCGTATGGCTGCTACCTAGGAAGAAGACGTGTGCCGGCCGCTGGGAAAAGCGCTCGGGAGTACGGCATTCGCCCGCATTGGCGCAAAAAGACCGTATTGCAGAACAGATTCGCGTACGTCTTCATGCCAGCCTCCTTCTTCCTGTCGTCTTGTTCTCGGAATGCTGAGATGATACCGAAGAAAGCATATAAGATAGGTATGAATTAGTTTTTTCAGGAATTGTTAATGAACGAGAAACAGAGGGGTGCATGTCGTATGGGAAAAAGCCCCGCCCTCTGCTGTAGCACAAAGGGCGGGGCTTGGGCGGCTTTCGAGCTGGTTTATGTCGCTTCGAGGACCGTTAAAGCTGCACGGGCCTGTTGCCGTTATGCGACGGTGTCATTTCCCGCATCTTCACGGCGGCTCATGGCCTTCACGAAGTCGCGCGTTCCGACGAAGACCTCGTGCGTGTAGGGATTGACGCCGAGCTTCTTGGCGCGATATGCGATGTAGGCGAGGGCGGCGATGTTCGCCAGGAGTGCGATGACGGAAACCGCGAGGTTGATATTCGGGTTGTTCACGGAGTTGACGGCGAAGATGCTGTCATTGGCGAACATGGGAACGACCTGGCAGAACATGCACCAGATGGCGAGCGTGTAAGCGCGGTTCTGAATCAGCCTCCTGTTCAGAGCGCGTTGGCTACCGTGGGGGCCAGAAGCAGCGCCAGGCCGCAGTACCAAGAATGCGTAGGCAGGCAGTTGTAGGTGTAGCAGAAGTTCCACAGGTCGTAGGCGATGATGAAGACCCATGTCATGTCGGGCCAGAGCATGTCCTGCTTTTTCTTGGAGACGTAAATGCCCCACCAGCCGGTCATGCAGAAAATGTTCAGGATGCCGGCGATGCCGTTGAAGACGTTATGCCAGCCACCGTACAGGGTGACGCCTTCCGTGGAAACCCATGTGGTGCCGAAGGCTCGGACGGCGCTTTCGAAGTCGGACACCACGGCGATGAGAATGTTGATGGCAACGATTACGAAGGGGAAGGCTTTAAACCAGTGGCTCTTGCCGATTTTGCCCCAGCGATACTTCAGCGCCATGAAGCCGATGCAGCCGATGGTTGCGGCGTAGAGCTTTGCGTAGTGGAACCAGCTGTTCATATCGGTGTAGGTGGGGTTGTCGAGGGCCCATTGCGCGCCGGCGGCCGCGCTTACGCTAATGGCAATGAAGTAGACCGTCAGGATGGCGGGTATTACCAGGAAGCAGATGATTCCGCCCGCTTTGGTGCGGCGCGCGAATTCGTTCATGAGGATGAGGCCCACGAATACGATGACCCATCCGACCCATTGGAAGACGGCGGTGTCGCCGTAGACGTCGAATAGCATGAGAACTCCTTGTGCATAGAAATCGGTTGGAATGCCGTAGAGGGGCATGCCTCCTTTCCCGGCGTGATCTCGTCGCGTTTTTTCGATGCGGCTTGTTTTTTGCGTCGAAAACTGAGCGGTCGTTCGGTGCGATCGCAAACGCGGCTATGAATATGGGCGCGTCGATGCGCGGTTTACCGTGGATTGGGGCCTATGCGGGTCCCGACTTGCTTCTGTCGAGATGCAGACTTTGCGCGATGATGTCTTCGATGACGCCGTCGTCGGCGTCAGGGTGCGTTCGCAGGTAGCCAACGACGCCCAAAGTCAGCATGTAGAAGCTTTCGTACACGTGGTCGATGCGAATCTCGTGCAGACGTCCGTAGTCCTCGACCGTCGTCGTGATGATGTAGTTCGCTGCTTTATCTGCGACCCTGTTGATGAAGTCGATGTAGAGGGCTGCGTTCTCGCGAGAGGCGAGAGCCCGTCGGAAGGAGTCCCTGTCGAAAAGACCTCGTCGCAAAACGGGAACGAGCGTGTGCAGCGCATGTTCCACGTCGCCTTCGATTCGCTGCTCGTTCCAGGCTTTGAGCATGACGAGGAACTCTTCGATGTAGGAGTCGAGCACGGCGGAGGTCACGTCGTCTTTGTCGGTGAAGTAATGGTAGAACAGGCTGCGCGCGACGCCGACCTTGTCGGCGATGTCTTGCACGGAGGACTTAGTGCGGCCTTTTTCCTCGTAAAGCTCTCGTGTGCACG
>JBKTHK010000114.1:0-2175 GCA_047240885.1 Slackia sp.
GAATACGCCGATTTTCTCGCTCGGCTCTACCTCACGTTCGTGACGTTCGCGGACGCGGTGGAGGCCGCAAGGCCGTTCGACCTCGGTGCGGTGTTCGGAAGGCTCAACACGGCCGACCCGTTCGATGCCGTGAACAAAGAGGTGCTCGAGGCCGAAGCATCGTGGGGAGACGCCCTGGATTCGGGCGCGGGGATAGAGCGCTTTCTTGTGCACGAGCTGCGCGATGCGGGGATCGTGGGCAAGTCGGCCGCCGATTTCGCGGTCGAGCTCGAAGGCGGCTTTGAGTCCGTGCCGAATGTGCGCATGGTCCGCACGAAGAAATACGCCGATACCTTCTATCTTGATTTCTCGTACTTAAATGCCGAGGGCATCCTGGTAGAGAACGGGCTTCTCGAGGCGCTGCCTGAGGCCCGCGGGGCTCGCGAGTCGTTTTTGCGCACGGAAGCCGCGCTGAACAGGTTCCTTCTGCTTGTCGATTACCTGGAATCGACCGGCGGCAGCCTTCTCCATGCCACGGAGGGCGTCTGCGCCCAGACCGACCGATGGCTTATCGACCGCATCTGCCTGCAGGCCCCCGATATCGCGAAGGCGCCAATGCTTAGAAGCCGCTGGGAGAAGCATGTGGCCTTTGCCCGGGCGGGGGAGAGCCTTCGTCTGCCGTACAGGCTTGGATACGAGTTCTGCTCGAGCGCCGACGGCGTTCGCTTCGGCCTGAACGTTTCCTGCCCCACGGCATCCACCATGCCTTCGAACGCGTGGTCGCAGGAGGCGGGGCTGTTTTTGCCGGCGTCTGCGGCCGACCGCAACGGGGTCGAGGCGCGCTACGCCGCCCATGCCGCCATCCTGATGGCGGCGCTTGCGTTCTCCGTGTCGAGCGATGTCGAAGAGGCGCACGTCAACTGCCTGCGTGGCGGCATGGCGTCCGATGTGGTGGTGTCCGGCTGCATTCGACGCGCACGTTTCGAGGAATTGCTCGAACAGGAAGGGCCGGACCGTTCGGTCAAAGACCCGTTCGCCTTCCTGAGGGGATGCGGCGTGGATTTTCGCTTCGGCGAAGAGTTCTCCCTCGAACCCGTCCCGTCCTGCTTCGAGCGGGGTGAAGGGGTTTTCGAGAACGTGTACGAGGCGAGCATCGATCGGGACTTCACGCCGTTTTCAGAGGCGGCGCGCGAGATGACGGGCGTCGTCCGTCCGAAGGACCTGTGCATTTTCGAGAGCCGAGGCAGGGCCCGCTACGCCGACGAGCTTTCGGAAGCCCTCGACAAGGGCGTACCGACGGCGCTCGAATGCCTGAAGGGCATCCACGACCGCACCGAGGACATCACGCTGCGCCGTATCTGCCTCACGCTCATGGAGGGTTTTGAAACGGGGCAGCTGGGCGAGCATTCGTACCTCGAGGTGAAAGAGGCGCTGATCGACCCGTACGGCTTGAAGGCTCCCATGGCTCGCGCAGTGGCGTTTTTGCGCGCCGACGACGAGGCTCATGCGCTCGAGGCCCTCAAGGAGCTGCTCGCGAAGACGGAGTCGCTCGAAGGCTTCGCCGACACGGCGGGCACGTGCTATCGCTACTTCGACAGCTACGAGACGCGTTTCATGTATGCGCTGCATTGCTCGGATGATTCGCAGGGCCGCCGCGTGTTGCCTCTTCCCGACGAAGCGTATCTTGTCCACGATGCCCTCTCGCAGGTGTATTCGATGTCTCTTTCCGCCTCCGAGCAGGCGCTCGACCATGCGAAACGGTGCATCGAGCTGGCGCCGTCTCGTGCGCAGTCGTATCTTCGCGCAGCCAGGGCGTATTTCGTCCGCGGTGAATTCCAGTCTGAGGTGGATATGTGCTGCCAGGCGCTTCGGGTTGCGTGGCAGACGTCGGATGCCGCGTTGTGCTGGTACTGGATGGGCTTCGCGTTCTGGAAGCTCGAGCGCTACGACGCCGCGGCGGCGTGTTACACGAAGTGCGCGAACCTGAGGTCGGCTATGGCCGATCAGGCGATGGTCGAATTCGGCGAGCTTGTCGAAAGCGTCAAGGGGCTGCAGCGCCGCACCGAAAGCCAGGGCAACGAGATTCTGGCCGCAGAAGGCGTGCCGGTGGAGGCGCTGGAGGAAAACGGCAGGAAGATGCTCGATCTTGCGAAGGAGTCCATCGATTCGGGCAGCGTCTCGCTCGGCTGCGTCATG
>JBKTHK010000115.1:0-2001 GCA_047240885.1 Slackia sp.
GTAATGCTCTTCGAAGCGTCGCACGGCCTCCTTCGACTTCTTCGCGAAGGGGAGCAGCATGTCGTAGGCATGGAACCAGTGGGGGTATACGTCTACGGAAGCCTCTGTGCCTGCGCGTTTGAGGTTCGCGACGTACTCAAGCGTCTCGCAATAGAACGGCTCTTCAGTGCCGACATAGGCGTAGGCAGGGGGCAGGCCCGCATAATTGGCCTCGCGGGCGGGGGCGGCGTAGGACGGGGGCGTTACGCCGCCCAAACCGCGGAGATAGTACTTCCAGGCGAACCGGTTGGTGCGCGTGCTCCACATCGGCGCATGGTTGTCTCGCGACGAGGCGGTTTCCCGGTCGTCCAGCATGGGGTAGGGCATCTGGGGGCGACGTCACCTCGCTGAGGTCGCGCGCCAAAAGGCAGGCAGCCACGGTGAGGCCGCCCCGGCGCTTCTCCGCCCACCATAATCTGTGCGTCGTTGATTCCCAGCTCGTCGGCGTATTCAGGAAGAGCAGGGCGGCGTACAATCTTCAAATCGGCGGGAAACGGCTTCGAGCGGTGCGGTATTCGGGGCCACCACCACGGCGCCGTACTTTTCCACCAGAAGGCGGGCATGGCAGGAGCATCTCCTGACACATGCCGTGAAGATGGCCCCTCCGTGAAGCCAGGATGCCTGGAGTGCTTTCTGCGGCCGCGCGTTTTCTGTAGGGCGCATGATGAGAACCCGTATGTCGCGATCCGAGGACGGATCATTCTTTTCTCAACGGTGTGCAATTTGCGCGCGACCATGTTTGCCCTCCGGATTCCCGTAGTTTTCTGCTTAGCGTAATATACCGCCGAAAGGCAAGGGCCAGACGAGAAAGCCCGAGTGTGCATTTGGCGATGCAATGCGTTCTATGGCCGAGGGTCTGCCCTTGCCGACCTTTCGGTCGACGAACCCCCCGGTTTCTGCAGCAGATCTTGAGTTGTAAGCGTCTGCTTCCGCTTGCGGTAGAAGACGCATCGAAGAGTCTGAGAGAAATGCCTGGTCAGAGCACTCCAGATGAAGCCGGTTGCTGGATGGCCCGGCAACGTCGCCCTTTACGCGCTCATAACTCGAGATTTCATGCAGAATAGCACCGTCGACCGAAGTCAGTGTGGGTGCGGTCGGTGCCCTACTGCGAAAGCTATGGGGCCATCAACGTCGCTGTTCGACAACTGAGTGTTAGCGGGAGGCCCTCTCGCACGACGCCTTGCACCCGACTCGCTGAGGGCTTGCAGGGTTGATTGCGTTCTCGGCATGCCAGTTTTGTGCCGCCGGCGTACTGCGTGGCGTATATGCCGGAAAGCCGCAGGTCGCTCAGCTCCTTTGTAAATGGTGAGGCGTACGCCGCCGGTGGTTGTCTCGATGCCAATGACCACGTTGAGCAAGTCGTCAGCTTCACGGACTCGAGTCCGCATAGGGGATCACGAGCGAGACATCCCGTTCCAGCGTTCCCCAAAAGGACTCGAAAGAGTAGGATAAGCTCGTTCTCGCACATCTGGAGAACCGCCATATCATGTCTCGAAAAAGCGGACGATCTTCTCGCTCAGGTCTCCCGTCGCGCCCTTGACGATGATGCACCGGTCTTCCAAGGGCGTGAAGCCGGCGTCCATCGCATATTCCCAAACCTTCTCTTCGCGGGCCATAACTGTTTCGCTCCTTTCACTTGGATTTGCGTCGATGGGCATTATTTTCCCGATTCATCTCCCTGTCCGCAAATGGATCGTGCTAGCAAACTACCTGTTCAAAGGGCCTGTAAAAGACTTTTGACAGCTGTGTCTGCATCGCTTTGCAAGGCTGGCGGGGTATCATTCCGATGCGTACGCGCGACGTGGCGCGCCAACGGGCAATCGAAAGGAAGGAACCGATGGAACTGGCTCGGCAGTTGAGGGCCAAGCGGGAGGAGCGCGGGCTTTCCCAGGACGAGGTTTCGAAGGCGATATTCGTGTCGCGCCAGACCATTTCGAATTGGGAGAACGACAAGACCTACCC
>JBKTHK010000116.1:0-1681 GCA_047240885.1 Slackia sp.
CCGCACGCAGAAAAAGGCCGTCGCGGCGCTTTTCGAGACGTTCAAGTCCGACGTTGAGAAACACGGGCTGAAAGACGCCGTCGTGCACTATATAGGATCTTCCGAGGATGCCGAGAAATGGGCGCGCGAGAAGGTCGAGCCGTATCTGGGCCGACCGGTGCGAGTGCTGCCCGTCAGCCCGGTTGTCGGCCTGCATGTCGGTCCCGCCATGGGCATCGCCTATGAATGCGAGCGTCCCCTCGAGGGCAAGCTCACCATGCGGGAAAACCTTATCGTGTCCCTGTAGCCTCGTTTTCTGCGTCCTTTCGGCGGAGTGTCGCGCTATCGTTGTTGCTGCCTTGCTCGGTTTCTGCCGATCGGCATCGTGCGATTTTTCCGGGTGAACGAAAGGCCTATTCCCAAGAAGGAGCCATATGACTGCCCAATGCAATCTGATCATCGACTCGTGCTGCGATCTTCCCTATTCGGTCGTCGATAGGGAAGGGGTCTATCTCATCAAATTCCCGTTTCTTTTTGGCGATCAAGAGCATCTGGACGATCTCGGCCAGAGTATGTCGGCCCATGATTTCTACGAGCGCATGCGCCACGGGGAGTGCCCGACTACCGCGCAGGTGTCCATTCCCGCGTTTACCGAAGCCTTCACGAAGGTGGCGCAAAGCGGCATTCCCACCGTGTATCTGAGCTTTTCCTCCGGGCTTTCCGGCAGCTACGACGTCTCTCATATTGTTGCCGAACAGGTGCAAGGGCAGTATCCCGATATGGAGCTGCACATTGTCGATACCAAACTCGCATCGGTTGCCGAGGCGCTGCTGGTCTACGAGGCCATTCGCCAGCGCGAGAAGGGCCTGACGGCGCACGAGATGGTGGCATGGGCCGAAGAGGCCCGCTATTTCGTGAACGCTCTGTTCATGGTGGACGATCTTGAAAGTCTGCGTCGCGGCGGCCGTATTCCCGACTCCGTCGCCTATGCGGGAGCGAAGCTTGACGTGAAGCCGCTGCTCACCATCGACTTGGAAGGGAAGCTCTCCCTCAAGGGCGTCGCGCGCGGCCGAAAGAAAGGCATCAAGCAGCTTGCGGAATATTATCTCGAGCGTCGCGATTTGGAGAATCCGTCTCAGCGTGTGGTAACCGGTCATGCCGATTGCCCGAAGGACCTCGAGCGTCTGCACGATATCGTCTCCAAGCAGGACGAAGGCGTGCTGTTCATGGACGGCGAAATCGGTCCGGTCATCGGTAGCCATGTCGGCCCGGGCATGATCGCCATCGTCTTCTGGGGCAAAGATCGTCGAGAGGACCTGTCTGTCGCCGACCGCATCGCGCGCAAGGTGAAGGGAATCTAGGGTTCGCTTTGATGTCGTCGGTCGGCGCAGTTTTGCCCGGCCGACGCTTTTTGTGCAGGCCGCATTTCGGTCATAGTGGAGGAATACGTGTTCGAAGATTTTTTGACGCGCTGCGAACTGTGTCCCCGTCGCTGCGGAGCCGACAGGGCTGCGGGGAGGCACGGAGTGTGCGGCGCGGCGGACGAGCTGCGCGTCGCGCGTGCGGCGCTTCATTTCTGGGAAGAGCCGCCGATATCGGGCGAGGCGGGCAGTGGAACCGTGTTCTTCTCGAATTGTCCTCTGCATTGCGTCTATTGCCAAAACGCCTGCATTGCCAATGGTCGTGCAGGAGCGGATATCTC
>JBKTHK010000117.1:0-1607 GCA_047240885.1 Slackia sp.
GCCCATTAACGTGAAGCTGCCCATCTATCACGGCACCGATGAAGCGGTGCTTCAGGTGGCTATCGGCCACATCGAGGGATCGTCGCTGCCCGTGGGCGGCGAGGGCACTCACTGCGTTGTCAGTGGGCATCGCGGGCTTCCCTCGGCCCGTCTTCTCACCGATCTCGACAAAATGGTCGAGGGTGATACGTTCATGCTGCACACCCTGAACGAAACGCTCACCTACGAGGTGGATCAGATTCGCATCGTAGAGCCCCATGAGGTGGAAGAGCTGACCATTGTTCCCGGGGAAGACTTGTGCACGCTTGTTACCTGCACGCCTTATGGCGTGAATTCCCACCGGCTGCTGGTGCGCGGTCATCGCGTTCCCACGGTGAATGTCGCCAACATTGAACAGGAAGCCGAGCAAATTAGCCCGCTTCTGGTGGCATCTGCTATTGGCGTGCCGGCTCTTATGGCGCTTCTCGCTGCGGCGCTTATCATGACGCGCCGTCGTCCCGAAGTAGGCTTGGAATCGCTCAAGGGCGAAGGTTCCGACGGCTCTTCGAACGACGCGGGCGACCCCGGCACATCAGACAGCACCAAGAACTAGCCAGCGCCTTCCTCTTCGGAGTCCTTCTCCGGCGCTACCGAGGGGTGTTCCATCAGCATGAGCAATTCCTCGCGCTTGTGAATGCCGAGCTTCTTGTAAATGTTCTTACAGTGGGTCTGCACGAACCTGAAGACAGTAAACGTAAGCGACGTTGCTGTTATTGACAACTATGCTTTCTGGTACTGCTCGAATCTGGAGACTATTAACAGTCTCCAGAATGTGTCCGATCGCATTGGCGGCTTTGCCTTCTACGGATGCGAAAACCTTACTGGCCTGACTGTTGCGGACCTGGCCAAGATGGGATTCATCGGCAGCAGCGAAAGCATTGCAGCTCGTGTTCAGGCCATTCTTGCTGGCAAATTCCAGCTAGATGATGCACAGGCCATTGCCATACTGGAGCGTGAAGACGGGTGGGAAGCTGGCGATGTTCACAGAAGCGACAATTGGGCCGCTTGAGTATTGCGATGTTTGAGTAGCGCTCGTTTCGCGCTTTCCGTATCACCTGCCAGGATGTCGACACCGCACAATCCGTAGCGCCCGTTTCGCAAACGCGTATCGCCTGGCGCCGTCCGTACAATCGTTACGCCATGCAACCGATCGTACGGAAGGAGTGCGCACCATGGCGAGAAAGATAAGGGCGAAGCTTATCATGGAGCTTCGCGAGCAAGGGCTGTCCCGGAGGAGGATTGCCGGGACGCGCCGCATGTCGATGGAATCGGTCTGCGAGGTCTTCGGCATCGCGGCCGAGCGGGACATCGGCTGGGAGGACGTCAGGGATCTGGCGGACGACGAGGTCTACCGCCTCTTCTACCCGGAAAGGCACGTGCGCGAGAGCGTGTTCGAGGAACCGGACTGGGAGTACGTCCACAAGGAGATGGCCAAGGTGGGCGTCAACCTGCGGCTGCTCCACGACGAGTACAGGGAGAGGTGCCGCCGCACCGGCAAGGTGGCCATGGGCTACACGAAGTTCTGCGGCGACTACGGTAGCTGGACGGTCGCCAACAGCCTCACGAAG
>JBKTHK010000118.1:0-1550 GCA_047240885.1 Slackia sp.
CCTACGCGCACGAGGTCATCCCCGTCATGGACAGGCTGCGCGCCGCCGTCGACGGGCTCGAAGTCCTCGTCGATCGCGACCACTGGCCCGTACCCACGTACAACGACATCCTGTTCTACGTGTAAGCGAAACGCTTCCAGCGGCCCCGGCTATGCCGGGGCCGCTTGCACGCTCGCCCGAAAAACACGCTTTCGGGCATGATTCCGTGTTTTTCGGGCGAACATGCCTGTCGGCGCGCTTCGCCTTTTCTGCCAGCAATGTCAAATATTGCTCTTGCAAAGTGAAAGAAAGTGAAAGAAAATGAAAGAATAGTAAAGGATGCAAAAGGAGTGAAAGGAAAACGAGATGTCTGCTCGCATACGGAACCCCTTCACTCCGAGCTTCGGCCAGATTCCTCTGTACATGGCCGGTCGTGATCTCGTCATCGACGAAATAATGCGCGCCTTCGAAAACGGCGTAGGTGATCCGAACCTGTCGACCATACTTATCGGTGCGAGGGGATCCGGCAAAACCGCATTGATGTCGCTGCTTGCGCATGAGGCGCAGGGTTTCGGGTGGCTTTCGGTCAATGTTTCTGCACTTCCGGGTATGCTTGAGGACATTGCCCAGCAGGCGAAAGCCGTTGCTTCCAGCATAGTGTCCGTTTCCTCGCATGCGAAGATCAAAAGCGTTGGGGTTCCCCAAATTCTCGATATAGAATGGGAGAGGGATGCGGTCGAGCAGCCGAATTGGCGCATGCGCATGAGCGCGATTCTCGAAGGGCTGAACGCTTCCGATGTCGGTCTTCTTATCACGGTCGACGAAGTGCGAGCAGATCTTGATGAATTGATTCAGCTTGTTTCCGTGCATCAGCATTTTATTCGGGAGGGGCGAAAAGTCGCTCTGCTGCTGGCGGGATTGCCCGGCGAGGTGTCTTCGTTACTTCAGGATAGATCGGTTTCTTTTTTCAGACGCGCATGTCAACATCATCTCGGCCGCATAGAGGATTACGAAATTGCGCTCGCCATGAAGCGCACTATAGAAGACTCGGGGAAACGCATCGAGGAGCGCGCGCTCGATCAGGCCGTTCGGACGATTGGTGGGTTTCCTTTCATGATGCAGCTTGTCGGTTATCGCTCGTGGCAGGAAGCCGGTTTGAAGGACGTGGTAGGGAACGAGGAGGTTGAGCACGGTGTGCAGGCGGCTTGGCACGATATGCGGACGCGCGTGCTGGATGCGACGTTCAACGAGCTGTCGGATGGTGATGTTCGCTTTCTTGCGGCGATGCTCGATGACGATGGGTCGAGTCGGCTTTCCGACATTGCGGAGCGAATGGGGGTAAGTGGCAATTACGCGGCTCAGTATAGAAGGCGGCTCATCGAGCGCGGCGTCATCGGGCCGCGCGGCAGGGGCAAGGTGGCTTTCGAGCTGCCTGGTATGAGGGATTTCCTGAGTGATCAGGTAGTGGATTTCTGATATGCGGAAGCCGCAGCCGCCTATCGCTCTTGTGGGGCAAGGTCGTTGTCGGAGGCAGCGGCGGGTTCGCTCCCTGCATCCTTGATGCCCCTGAG